>CAZFGP010000043.1:1616-27316 GCA_964518685.1 uncultured Terrimonas sp. | reverse complement strand
TTGAAAACCCGAAGGGAATCATTGTTTACGGCTACCAAAACCAGTTTATTATCATTCCCCTTTTCTGTAATCAATTTTAAATCTTTAACATCTCCCTTCACCCAAAAACCACTTTTCACGGGAGGAACGTTTAGAAAATTATTTTGTCCCCCACCTTTCAGGAAACACCCATATGAGGCGTCATAGGGACCGTGCATGACTTCGATCTGATATTCATTTCCCGCCAGTAAAATATCCTTAATCCCGTCACCATCAAAATCATCACACAAAATGGCATTGACTGGTGCAAACTGTGCTTCAACAGGCAGAGGATGTTTAACAAACTTCCCATCACCAATATTTTCAAAATAACAACTTCTCAATTCATTGCAAGATAATTGCAACATTGCCTGGACGTTCTTTCCTTTAAATATTTCTTTTGAAGTTGCTTTGGCATAGTCTCCATGAAGCAGAAACTGCTTTTTTATTGCCGGCATCTGATCTGCAAACTGACTTCTGCTTATCCCTGGAAAAGAGACCCGCTTTCCTTCCCGGTTTTTTATATAATAAAAATATATAGGTTCAATACTGCCGTTTTCGTCCAGGTCGGTGGCAAAAAGTTGCATAGGTTCCTTTTCAGAAACCCGATAACTATTATTAAGACCAAGATTGCCTGCCACCAGATCCATATCCCCGTCATTATCCATGTCCGCGGCAACCAAAGACCTCCACATGCCATTCATTTCCGTAAGCCCGGTTGCAGCGGTTATCTCTATTAGTTTATGACCATCATTTTTGAAAAAACGAAGCGCCATCCAATCTCCTGCCACAATCAGATCCTGTCTGCCGTCTCCATCAAAATCTGTCCATACGGAAGACGTTACCATCCCTATGTTTTGCAGTTCAGGGCATATCTTTTGAGTAACATCTGTAAAAATGCCCTTCTTATTTTGCAGTAAAAAACTTCGGGGCGCTTCCGGATATCTTTTTGATACCCGCCCTCCTATAAACACATCGGAAAAGCCGTCTCCATCAAAATCGGCAACACTAACCGTACCGGCAATAGTTGTAATCGAATCAGCAAAAGCCCCAGCGTGCAAATCAAACCTACCCTTGCCATCATTCAAATACAAACGTGGTTTATAGTACGGGGAGCTTGCATCATACTGTACGTCTCCGCCCGAAATCAACAGGTCATCGAAGCCGTCGTTATTGGCATCAAAAAAAACACAATCCATATCCTCTTCAAATTTTACTGAATCAGTAAGATTGAATGACCTGAAACTTTGATCCTTATCTTGCCGGAATAATTTTCCGGAGAAATTAAATGCGCCTCCAATAAAAAAATCCGTAGCCCCATCTTTATCGAAATCTCCAATGGCTATTTTGGGCCCCTGCTGAGAATATTTTTGAGGGAGAAGCCTTTGCTGCGCAAAATCATTAAAAATATTCTCCCGATGAACAAACTCAATTCCGGAAGTATGCGTAATGTCGGAAAACAAAAAACCTGCTTTTGTCTCCTGCGGTTCTTCCTTTTCCAAAGCACCCTGCCAGGATACTTCTAAAGAGGTATCTACAGGAATGTTTCTGATGATTTGTTTTTTCTGATCCTGCCAGATTACCATAACGGAATCAACGCTCTCCTTCTTCCCCAGCCCGAATAAAAGCCGCTGATCTACAGAGGAGAAATAGCCTCTCGCCGGGTTTTGTTCCAAAACCTGCACCTGATCTCCCGTATATACAAAAACTTTAGCGCCGAAACCTCTTCGGTTGAGAGAATCCCCCTTTAAACGAATCGTCAGATAATGCATTTCGTTGGGCTTCTCCATTGTGTTTGTTGTATTCAGAAAAACAAACACCGGTTCGTTGATATTATTTACTACCAGATCCAAATCCCCATCATTATCTAAATCTACATAAGCAGCGCCGTTAGACATGGCGGGTGGATTAATTCCGGCAGATTCCGATTCGTCTTTGAATTGCAAATTCTTTTGATTCACAAAGAGGTAATTCGGTAACTTCACGTGTTGCAGAGAAGAAAGTTTTTTCCTGATGGCTTCCTGCTGTTCTTCCCTTGTCATGGCGTTACTGCTAAAAATGCTTTGACTAAATTCCAGAAAATCCGCATTGATAAAATCCCTGCCAATCCCATTAGTTATGTGTATATCTTTCCAGCCGTCATTATTAAAATCTGCCAATAGTACACTCCAGCTCCAGTCCGTTGCTTCCACTCCGCTTAATTCTCCGATTTCACTGAAAAAAGGAATATGGGTGTTGCTATATATTTGTTTCCCATTGTTCAGTTGCAGCATGTTGCGCATAAACTGAGGTGCATACCCCATACTTCGTTCTGACTGATATCTTTCATAATTCATAAAAGAGAAAGAAATCTTTTTACGTTCATTATATTCAGGCAGCATGTCTAATGACATGATATCCGGCAATCCGTCATTATTTATATCAGCGGCATCTGCACCCATGCTGGAGTAGCTTTGATGGCGAAGGGCTGTTTTATTTACATTGGAAAAAGAACCATCCTGATTATTCAACCAAAGCAAATCATCCGACACAAAATCATTGGCAACATAAATATCGGGCCAGCCATCTTCATTGAAATCACTTATAGCCACACCCAAACCATACCCGTCTTCTTTGATCCCAGCCTCCATTGAAACGTCAGTAAACACCGGATGAGCGGTTCCGTTTATATTTCCATCATTTCTATATAAACGGTCATTCGCCGGAGACCGGCCGGTTAAATCTTTTGGAAAAATACTATTCCCGTTTTTGGTACTCAATAAATAATTTACCAGGTACATATCCAGATCACCATCTCTGTCGTAATCAAAAAATACCGCCTGTGTGGTGTATCCGGAATCCGCCAGTCCGTATTCCGATGCCTGCTCTTTAAAAGTAAGGTCGCCCTGATTGATGAATAACAGATTGCCGGACTGTTTCGTAAGGTCCTTTCCGAAAACAGATACATAGATATCGTCATATCCATCCTGGTTCAGGTCCACTACACTTACTCCTGTACACCATACATCAGTGGTGAGTCCGGCTTTTTCTGTAATGTCTTCAAATTGATTATTTCCCAGATTGATGTAAAGCCGGGAACTTACCTGATTTCCGGTTAGAAAAATATCCTGTAAGCCGTCATTATTAAAGTCGCCTATGCCAACCCCGCCTCCCATGTATCCAAACTCATTAATGAAAGAATAGGAGGTTTCTTTATCATTGATATCATTTCTGAAAGTGATGCCTGATGTACCCGGGTCCAGACGGGTAAACCACTTTTTATCTTGTGGTGTGTTGCAGCAAATTCCAAGTAAACTTATCGTCAGGAATAAAAAGAACCATGATCTCACCTTGCAATTTTTTTTAAATTTAAAACGATTTCCCCGCCCTCCAAAAAATAAACTAAGAGAGGCTAACTAAAGGTTAGCCTCTCCCATTAAACAATAAACCTGTAGTATCAGTTGATCATAGGATTCGTTGACGTTTCCGAAGCAGGGATAGGCATCATGGATACCTGACCTGGCCGGGGATCGGCTATAATAGACGGGAAATATCCCTTTGCCCGCCAACGTATAATATCTATATTATTAATACACTCCACACCTAATTCCACTGAACGTTCATGCATAACCGCTTTTAGAGCATTTTCTTTAGTGGCTAAACTTACATCGGGCATATTAACGCTGGGGCGACGACGTACTTCATTAATATAATCTGCTGCTTTTGCAGGAGTTCCCACTTCGGCTTCACATTCTGCCAGCATCAGCAAAACATCTGCATACCGGATCAGTCGCTGGTTTAACCCACCATAATGAGAAGTTGCATTCAGGTAATCATAAATATTATACTTACGGAAAAAGCGTTTCTTAACCACTCCATTGCGCGAACTGGTAGCAATATTCATCATATCTGCAGTAAGCGTTAAAGGCCCCCCGCTCGGCGCTTCCGTTAAAATCTGATCTCCTTCTTCATAGATTGTAAACCCATAACGTGGATCACCATCTTCAAATTCTTCCAAAAACCGATCAGAAGGAATCACATTACCCCAGGTAATGCCATATTCCTGATTGCGAACAGTACTCAAAGGGCTGCTGGAGCCTTCACCTGTATACCCCCAGTTGAAATCATTATCTTTTCTGTCCACAAATACCACTTCAAAAATAGATTCTTCATTAAACTCATGGCCTTCTGCAAGCTTGTCATCTCCATCTACAATATCCCCGTCAAAATTCCAGGAATATTCATCGGTCAGGGCATATTTCCCATACACCTTAAGCAAGGCTGTTTTAGCACCACCATAATCTCCTTTCTGCATCAATACTCTGCCTAAAAACGCATTAGCCGCGCCCTTAGTTGCCCGGCCGTTATCTGCCGCCCCATAGCTTTCGGGTAAAGCATTTGCCGCATCATTAAGGTCTGTAATGATTAACGTATAGATATCTTCCACTGAAGATTTTCCTTTAAAGTCTACCGGCGTTACAATGACATCTGTATACATCGGTACTTCTCCCCACATAGAAACCAACTCAAAATAAGCCCAGGCTCTCAAGAACTTTGCTTCTCCCACCAAACGATCCCGAAGCGTAGTATTGTCGGTAATGCCCGGACTTTTTGAAATAACCATATTGGCCCGGTTAATCATGTGATAAGCCCCCGTCCAAACGCTGGACATAACCGAGTTGGAGGTTGCCGGTGTAATCTGGGTAAGCAATTCGGCTCTGGGCTGTTCTAACTGAGGACCTCCGGCATTACATTCAGAGCCTCTCATATCATGGGTAAAAAACCATTCCCGGCCTACCAGTTCACCGCCTCTCAAAATAGAATATATTCCATTGACCCCGTTTTGTAATTCGGCAGCGGTTTTAAAATAACTCTCCGTTGTAGGATTATTCTTATCAAGCACATTCAGTTTGTTTTCACACGCAGAAAAGCCTATTACTGCTATGGAAAAAACTGAGATATATTTTATCAGATTGAATTTCATAATTATCTTTTTAAAATAATATTTTAATCTTTTAGGATTTTAAAAGCCCACCTGTACACCTACCTGAAAGGCCTTGGGTTGTGGATATACGGCAAAGTCAATACCATTGGTCAGTGAAGAATCGGTGGTACGGTTCCCCACTTCGGGATCATAGCCGCTGTATTTGGTGAAAGTCAGGATATTCTGAGCAGACACATAAATCCTAAAATTCTTTACCGTTCCATTGGTTAGGGATTGCAAACTGTTAAGCGGCATCGTATAACCTAACATAATATTTTTTAACCGCAGATAAGAGCCATCTTCTATAAAGCGGGTAGAAGGTCTCGAATTTTGATTCGGGTCTCCCAATGCAGCTCTTGGAATATTGGTTTGCGTATTGGAAGGTGTCCACGCATTTAAAACCTGTGTGCCTGCATTGAAGAAACGAATCATCCCTTCAGTAATTTCTCTGGTGGCATTGAAGATTTTGTTGCCCTGCACGCCCTGAAAAAAAGCAGAAAGATCAAAGTTTTTATAATTCGCTCCAAGATTCAAAGCATACGTAAACTTAGGCAGGAAACTTCCAAGAAACTCACGGTCGGCTTCAGTTATATCGCCGCTCTTGTCTGTATCCGCAAATTTCAAATCTCCGGCGGCAGTTCCTGCAGTCTGGTCCGGACTACTATTCACTTCCTGATCGTTTTGAAAAATCCCCAATACTCTCCAGCCATAAAAAGACTGGATGGGCTGACCAACAGCGGTATTGGTAATATTGTAACTTCCATAATCAGGATTGCCCCCGGCTTCAATTTTAGTTACACCATCCGCCAGGCGGGTTACCTTATTTTTAATCGTACTTACATTAGCCGTTGCATACCAGGTAAATTCCCCTTCACGGTCATTATAACCCAATTGCGCTTCAAATCCGGCATTTTCCATAGCAGCCACGTTTTGAAGAACAGTGGAATTTATGAAACCCATGGAAGGTGGGAGGGGTACATTCAATAGCAGATTATCGGTTTTTCTATTGAAATATTCCAATGATAAAGTAAACTGGTTTCCGAGCACTCCCAAGTCTAACCCAACATTGGTTTGTTTTGTTGTTTCCCACTCCAGATCCTGATTACCCAAACGCTGAATAGAAGAAACGTTTCCGGCAGTTCCCAATAGATTATTGAATGGATAGTAGGCACTATTGGCACTTACACTCACCAGCCAGGGTGTGTTACCCAAAATCACTCCATTTAACCCTGTAATGCCATAACCACCCCTCAGTTTCAGTTCTGAGATAGTATTTTGATCCTGCATGAAATCTTCCTGATCTATCCTCCAGCCAATAGAAGCAGAGGGAAAAGTAGCCCATTTTTTCCCCGGCGCCCAGACTGACAATCCATCCCGACGTACCGCTGCATTCAACAAATATTTTCCCTTATAATCATAACGGAGACGACCGAGATAGGAGATCAGAGAATTTTCTCCAATCAGCGTCTGAACGGAAATATTCTGTGCATTATTCAGGGTCTTTAATTCGTTGGATTGCTGTTTGCCACTTGCATTTTCATTTTTGGTTTGTTGATTTTGCTGTTCAATCACCGCATCAATACTTACATGGTGTTCTCCAAAATTTTGATCGAAACTGAGCTGTTGTGTAAACAACTGAACGGTAGAAGTGGCGCGGTTATTGGTAACCGTAGCTATCTGAGAACTTGATCCGGCAATAGCGCCATGGTCATCAAAGATGGGGGAAAACCGGAAATCTATCGCATTTGCATAGTCCAGTCCGTAAGTAGAGCGGAATTTGAGCCATTTCGTGAAATTAATATCCAGATAAGCAGTTCCTAAAATTTTAGCTGTTTTTCTGTTTCCGGGATTCTTTAATTCGGCATCTTCTATTGGATTGGTTGGGTCTCCACCGTCAAGTGTGCTATTCACCCCTCTGTATCCTCCATTAGAGGTAGGATCATAAATCGGCATGTGGGGCATCATACGAATAACATTCACCAGGTTGGTTCTTGCGCCGGTTTCATTATTGTCATAATCCCGGTCGCCCTGTGCCATATACAGGTTTTGCCCAAAGGTGAACACCTTACTCAGATTGTGTTCTGAATTAATTCTGAAATTAAAACGTTGGTACCCCACGCTGGGCGCGGTTCCTTTTTGATCAAAATAACCCGCTGAAGCATAAAAACGGGACTTATCACTTCCTCCGCTCAGCCCGATATTGTGCCCTGTCATAGCGCCATTGCGAAAATAGGCATCCTGCCAGTTGGTATTCGTTTGACCATAGGTTTGTGTAGCCCCATCGTAAATGGGAGTATTCAGCCAGGGATCCAAAAGCCTGGGAACCTGACTGCCACGATAGGCAATCGCATATTTTTTAAATCCTTCGGTATCTAACAGATCCAGTCTCTGTGTTACTTTTTGCACACCAAAAGAGGCATCATAAGTAACCCGTAACTGACCATCTTTTCTGCCTTTTTTAGTAGTGATCATAATCACTCCGTTGGTTGCTCTGGAACCATAAATAGCAGCAGCTGAGGCATCCTTCAAGACATCCACAGATTCAATGTCTTTTGTATCTATGGCTTCAAGGTTTCCGGTAGGCAACCCGTCTATAACATACAGTGGATCAGAGGCATAACTAATGGAGCTAATCCCTCTGATTCTTACTATTGGAGCAGCGCCAGGACTACCATTATTCGTTACCGTAACTCCCGCAACGCGCCCTTGCAAAGCTTGTGCTACGCTAACGGCAGGTAATTCATTCAAGGCTTTACCGCCCACACTGGATATAGCTCCGGTAACCAGGGTTCTTTTTTGGGTACCATACCCCACCACTACTACTTCTCCAAGAGACTGGGTGGATTGGGTTAACTGTACTTTAAGAGCTTCATTACTCTGGGTAATGGACACCTCTTTTGAAGCCATGCCTACAAATGAAATCACCAGCGTTTTAGCGTTATCTTCCACGTCAATTACAAACTCTCCGTCTTTGTTGGTTGTGGTAGCATTGGAACTGCCTTTTACCTGCACGGTAGCGCCCGGAACCGGATCACCGTTTTCATCGGTTACCGTTCCTCTGATGGTGCGCACCTGTATCATCGAAGCAAGAGCATCCGCGCTTACCTTTTCAGAAATAATCAAAATACCGGAAGACTGTTCAAACCGATATTTTAAATTGGTATTCTGAAACACCCTGTCCAAAACCTCATTTAAAGGTTGTCTTTTCACCGACAGAGACACCGTTTTTCCATCGGGAAGGATATCATTACTATACGCAAAACGGATATCGGTTTCTCTTTCCACCATCTTGAAAAGAGTAGTGAGTTTGGCTTTGTTTAGAGAAACACTCACTTTAACATTCTGGGAAAAGCCCTCTGCATGTGCGGATATAATTCCCGCAATCATCAAAATAGAAGTTAATTTCATAATCTTAAGCAGCTTTGTTGGAGAAAAGCCTTCAAAGCTTTCAAAGAAAGCACGTTTTTTCATACCTTTAATTTGGTTTTATTTAAAAATCTGAAACAAACTTAAAGTTTGCTTCAGTGTTTCCTAAAAGGGGAGAATGTTACCGCATTTTCCCCAATTCTTATTTATACAAATAGACCCGGGTTGTTTCACCGGTATCAATTTTAAAATTGAAATCCCTCGACTCTTTAAGAAAATTGAGTACCTGCTCCAGATTTTCCTTCTCAAAATTTCCTGTAAAATGGTATTTCCGGATGCCTTCGTCATTAAATACTATTGAAACCCCATACCACCGTTCCAATGACTTGGATATCTCCTCCAGCGATTCATTATCAAACACCAGCTTATTATTTTTCCAGGCAATTTCTTTGATCTCTCCCTGATTGGTAAGATGTATTTTTTCGGGCACAACTTTCTGAATTGCAGGATTCATCATTTTGCTGGTGTCGGCTCTCTGCGTAGCAATATGTACTCCATTGGTTGTCCAGGTCAGTTTTTGATTGGGGTGGAGTAATAATACCTGGTTATTACTTTCCTTAAGCTTAACCTCCACTATTCCGGTAATAAGGGATGTGGTACTCACTTTTTCATCGTTATAGGCTTTAACATTAAAGGAGGTGCCAACAGCTTTTACGTCCATGGTAGCCGTATAAACAATAAAAGGCACCGCTTTATTAGGACTTACCTCAAAGAACCCCTCCCCTTCCAGATGAACACCACGGGTAGAAATCCCAAAATCCCCTTCAATAGTAAGGCGACTATCTGAATTTAATTTGACCTGGGTGCCATCAGGCAAACGAACATCCTTTCGTTCGCCGCTTTTAGTAACTATTTCCTCCTTCGCCAATTGGGTACCGTCTTCCGTAAAAAGGCTATTTTGGCTAACAAAAATGCTGCCTCCTATTATCCCAACAACAATTGCTGCCCTGAAGATCCAGGTTCTGAGATGGCTTTTGTTTACAGGCTTTAAGGAAACCACAGGTATCTCTTCAGCTTCCGTTATTTTTCTTTTCAGCGTCCGTACCTGTTCATTAGTATCTGTTAGTAATAAGGCGTTAAACAGCAACAGGAATTGCTCTCTGGCTTCCTGCACCAGTTTCATCTGTTCCGGACTTTGTTGCGAAAACGCTTCCCAAAAGCGATCATCATTAGGTGAACCGCCCTTGCAATAGCAGATAAAAGACTCGTCTGAGAGTAAATCTTCGATATTTTTTTCTTCCCAATTCATGGTCGCTTGTTTAGGTAGAGTATCCTATCCGGTGTTTTTACCGGTCGGATTTCACTTTTTTTTAAAAAATGAGGATTTTTTTTAATTGATCGGATGGTTCACATTTTTAGATAGAGAGATTCCTTTCTTTCTGCCATTTCTAATCTCAGCTTTTTCAATGCTTCATGAATGGTATTATAAACAGTGCGTTGAGAAAGTCCGGTTCGCGCCGCAATAAGATCATAGCTCAATCCTTCGTAAAACCGAAGTACGATCAGTTCCCTTTGTCTTTCAGGCAGTTTGTCCACCTGGTCTGCAAGACTGCGGGTTAAATGAAGATGCTCATTCTTAAAAATAAGACTTTCTTCAGGTGTAGATAAACCATCCGCACTCCTGCTGAATTCTGTAATCTCTATATTTACTATCCTTGCCGATTTCTTCAGATCGTGAGTTAATTTTCTCAAAAAGGAAATAAAAAGATAGGATTTTACATTTTCAGCCTGTTGGATATTGTTTCTTTTTTCCCACAGTTCTAAGAATAATTGCTGTATAATATCCTTAATGAGAGCATCTGCCTTTTGCCTGTATCCGGCAAATAAAAGCAAGGGATAGTATCTTTTATACAATTCCAGAAACATGGATTGATTCCCATGCCGCATCCCTTCCCATAATATTTCGTCCGTATCCATTATTTAGCAGAACTTTTTAAAGAAGAAGAAGGAAGATTATTCCCGAACCACAATCATTGCACCCTTGCATAATTAAGGACGGAAACTCATTAAAGTTGTTACAAGTTAGTAAAAAAGCCGATTACCCCGCAAAATTAATACTTCATTAAAATGGTTCAAATAAACTATATGGCAATCTGCTGCGAAATATCCTTGGTTTTAAAAAAGGAATCTTCCTTATTTTTGCCGCCTCTTTAAAATATTAAATTTTTGCATGAATTTTAATTTAGGTCAGATACCTGAGCGAAAACCCAAACCCCGTCAGTCAGGTATTACAATGGTGATGGATAAAGGTTTAAGTATTGGAGAGGTAAAAAACTTTTTAGATATTGCCCATCCCTATGTTGATATTGTAAAGCTGGGTTTTGGAACTTCCTTCATAACCCCCCGACTCCGGGAAAAAATAGAAGTGTATAAATCTTACGAAATTCCATTATATTTTGGAGGCACACTTTTTGAAGCCTTTGTAATCCGTAATCAATTTGAAGATTACATTAACGTATTAAAAGAATATAATATCACTCATATAGAAGTAAGCGATGGTTCTATTACGATTCCTCATGCAGAAAAATGTGGTTATATTGAAAAACTTACTAAATACGGAGTGGTTTTCAGCGAAGTAGGCAGTAAGGATGCGGAGCATATTATTCCACCATATAAGTGGATTGAGCAGATGAAAGCCGAATTGAAAGCCGGCTCCAGCTATGTGATTGCAGAAGCCAGAGAATCCGGAAATGTTGGTATTTACAGAGGCTCCGGTGAAGTGAGAGAAGGCCTGGTACAGGAAATCCTAACTCAGGTACCGGAGGACAGGATTCTCTGGGAAGCCCCTCAGAAAGCTCAGCAATTGTATTTCATTCAGCTTTTGGGATGCAATGCAAATCTTGGAAACCTTGCCCCAACTGAAGTGATACCCCTGGAAGCGATGCGCATTGGTTTAAGGGGTGACACCTTTCATTTGTTTTTGAAAAACGATAATGCAGAATGAGGCTTTACGGGTTAATCGGATTTCCTTTAGGACATTCTTTTTCAAAAGAATATTTTACTAAAAAGTTTGAGAAGGAACATTTAGATTGTCAATTTGAAAATTTTCCTATAGCGGATATTAATCTCTTCCCGGCTTTATTAATGGAGCAACCTCTCTTAAAAGGATTGTGTGTAACCATTCCATATAAAGAAAAGGTAATTCCATTCTTACACGAACTATCTTCCGAAGTGGCCCAAACCGGCGCCTGTAATTCCATCAGGATAGAAAAGGGGAAACTCACCGGATACAATACCGATATTGCAGGGTTCAGGAAATCTTTGTTGAAACAATTGCTCCCTCATCATAAAAGCGCTTTGATTTTGGGAACCGGGGGCGCTTCCAAAGCGGTAAGATATGTATTGACCGGACTAAATATTCCATATACCCTGGTGAGTCGTCATCCCCAAAAAAACGAGCTGAATTATGCATCGCTGAATACAGAGATTATTAATAACAATCTTTTGATTATTAATACTACCCCCGTGGGCACATTTCCAAATGTTCTTCAGTGTCCGGATATTCCATACTCTGCTATCGGAAACCAACATTTTCTGTTTGATTTAATTTATAATCCTGAAAAAACACTGTTTTTGCAAAGAGGAGAAGAAGGCGGGGCTGCTATACAAAATGGATATGAGATGCTGATAGCTCAGGCAGAAGCCAGCTGGGAACTCTGGAATGCTGACCGATAAAAGAAGACTGATTCCTTTAAGACAATTGCCTTTACCGGATAAATAGCCATTTCTTTAATAAACTCAGTTCTCATTTCTGATATTTAAAGAAATGAACTTACATTTATCCCTCTAATTTTCTCAACCAATCCATAATGAATAAAAATTATTCCTTACTATTGTCTTGCCTGCTCCTTATTTTTTGTTTCTCGTGCAATAAGCGTAGCGGCAAACCTAAAATTCTGGTTTTTACAAAAACCGCCGGCTTTCATCATGAATCTATTCCCCAGGGAGTAGCTGCCATACAAAAATTAGGAACCGAAAACGGATTTGATGTGGATACCACTTCAAATGCAGAATTTTTTACAGATAAAATTTTACCGGAATATTCAGCAGTAGTGTTTTTAAGCACTACCGGACCTCTATTCAATACTGATCAGCGGATAGCTTTTGAGCGATATATTCAGTCCGGGGGAGGTTATATGGGCATCCACGCTGCTACAGATGCTGAATATGATTGGGGCTGGTACACCAGACTGGCCGGAGGGAATTTCGAAAGCCATCCCCGGCAACAGGAGGCCAAACTTCTCGTAAAGGATAAGAATCACCCCTCTACTAAACACCTCCCTGATGTATGGACGCGGAAAGACGAATGGTACAATTTCAAAAAATTGAATAAAGATGTACATGTTCTGATTTCTATTGATGAAAAAAGTTATGAAGGAGGGAAAAATGGCGATAACCATCCCATGGCCTGGTATCATGAATACGATGGTGGAAGAGCTTTCTATACCGAATTAGGACATACGGATGAATCCTTCAGCGACCCCTTATACCTGCAACATATTCTTGGAGGTATAGAATACGCTATCGGAGGTAATGAAAAATTGGATTATAGCAGGGTGGTATCGCAATATCCTCCCGACGAAGACCGGTTTACAAAAACCTCCCTTATCCAGGGCGGATTTTTTGAACCCACGGAAATGACTATTCTTCCCAATTTCGACATCCTGGTTACACAACGCAGGGGGGAGATTATGCTGTACAAAAATTCGACAGGAGAATTAAAGCAGGTTGGTTTTCTAAATGCATATTATAAAACCACAATAGGTGGGGTTAATGCAGAGGAAGGCGTTCTGGGAATTTCCAAAGACCCTCATTTCGATAAAAATCATTGGGTATATATTTTTTACAGCCCCGCAGATACTTCCGTTAACCGGTTGTCTCGATTCACCTTCGAAAACGATACCATTGATAATAAAACAGAGCAGGTAATTCTTCAATTTTATTCACAGCGGGAGATTTGCTGTCATACCGGTGGATCCATTGCATTTGGAAAGGATGGATTATTATATGTTTCTACCGGAGATAATTCCACTCCTTTTAATGAGCCTGGTCAGGCCTATACCAACAAAGGCTATGGACCACTGGATGATCGTCCCGGACATGAACAATACGATGCCAGAAGAAGTTCCGGAAACACCAATGATCTGCGTGGGAAGATTCTGAGAATTAAAGTGAACGATGACGGCAGCTACGAAATCCCGGACGGCAACCTATTCCAGAAAGGCACCGACAAAACCAGGCCTGAAATATATGTAATGGGAAACCGTAACCCTTACAGGATATCTGTGGATCAGAAAAATAGTTTCCTGTATTGGGGTGAGGTGGGACCCGATGCCAGGGTAGACAGTTTTGGCGTTCGCGGTCCCAGGGGCTATGACGAACTAAATCAGGCCCGAAAAGCAGGCTATTTTGGATGGCCTTTATTTGTCGGGAATAATTATGCGTATAACAGATATAACTATGCAACCGGGGTGTCCGGACCTGCATTTGATCCGGAAAAACCGATGAATGAGTCACTCAACAATACCGGGCTAAAGGATTTACCGGCAGTAGCGCCAGCTTTTATCTGGTATCCTTACGACGTTTCGCCCGACTTTCCACAGGTAGGAACCGGAGGTCGTAATGCAATGGCAGGACCGGTATATTACACAGATATGTGGCCGGCAAAAACAAGGCTGCCGGATTATTACAATGGAAAATTATTTATTTACGACTGGATCCGGGGTTGGATTAAAGTGGTAACCATGTTGCCTAATGGTGATTTCGACAGAATGGAACCCTTTATGGAACACACCAAATGGCATAATCCAATAGATATGGAAGTGGGCCCGGATGGAAAGATTTACGTATTGGAATACGGCGCCGGTTGGTTTGCCAAAAATGACGATGCCGGGTTAAGTCGGATTGACTATAACGGAGGAAACCGCCCCCCGAAAGTTGGTACTGCAAAAGCAGATAAAACCTCAGGCAGCATCCCTTTATCGGTAAAAGTAACGGTTGACGCAATGGATCCTGAAAATGATCCTATGACCTATATATGGACTGCCAGTGACGGGCAGAAAAAAGAAATGCAAACACCCGAAGCTGAATTCACCTTCGATAAAATCGGCGATTACTCCGTTGCAGTGGAGGTGAACGACAAAAAAGGGGCAAGCGCCAAAGGAGGAGCTGTGAGCATTTACGCTGGAAATACTGCACCTGAGGTAACTATTAATATATCCGGTAATTCCTCTTTTTATTTTCCCGGCAAGGCGGTTGAATACGAAGTTGCTGTAAATGATAAAGAAGACGGGAATGCAATAGACAAAGAGAATCTGTATATCACAGCTAATTTTTTGCAGGGAACCGATAAGGCCGCCATTCCCGCAGGACATCAGGAGGCTGCTGCATCCTTAAGTGGAAGAAGTATTATGCTTGCTTTAGACTGCAGTTCCTGCCATAAAACAGAAGGGAAATCCATAGGCCCTTCTTATTCAGAAGTGGCTAAGAAATACCAGAAACAAAATGATGCCATCCCCTATCTTACAGACAAGATAATTAAGGGTGGAAGTGGCGTATGGGGAGAGGTGGCGATGTCAGCACATCCTTCTTTATCGGCAGACGATGCAAAGCGAATCGTGCAATGGATACTTTCTCTGGCTGATCCCGCTACTGCAAATAAATCCTTACCTCAAAAAGGAACCATCCCGGTTAAAGAGGTTAAGGACAACGAAGCGCTGTATATTTCTGCCAGTTATACCGATAAAGGCGCAGTCTCCATTAAACCTTTATCCGGCTCAGACCTTTATGTATTAAAAAGCAGTAAACTCAATTTTAACAACGTAAGCAGGATAGAGGGATTCAGTTCCATATCAATGAACGGGGCGAAGTATTTGGTAGTGCCGACAGATAAACAGGGTTGGTTTAGTATGGACAGTCTTAATCTGACAGGCGTAAATGGAGCGGAACTCACTATTCTGTGGCAGGAAAATGCAGGCGTACCCCAGGCTTCCTTCAGCTTTGAACTGAGATTAAACGCACCTGACGGTCAAAAAATTGGGGAAGGCAGTTTTAATAAATCGCTCGTCAAAGAAAAACAAAACAAAGCCGTGCTGAAGTTCAACTTCCCGACAATAAAAGAAGTTGAAAAACAAGACCTCTTTATTGTAAGTGCACCAAAAGATAAAGATGAAAACGGTGCTATAGCATTGGGTTCAATTGAGTTGCTGGCAAAGTAATCTATGAAGAAATCGAACAACCGTAAGAGGTGCAACCAATTTATCTCTTACGGTTTTTTTTATTTTATCCCCGCACTGGCGCAAGTCTGCGGCACCGGCATTGTGTGATAGCTGACTTGTTGCCCGAGCATTACTTGTTTCGCAATATTAATAGGCTTATTATTTATTTCAATGCTCATTTAAGAAAATAAGATAAGTAAATGCAAGGCGTCAGGTCTGGCTAAGCACATAGCAAGGCTACCAAACCTGCGCCAGAGAGAGATGAAAACGGTGCTATAGCATTGGGTTCAATTGAGTTGCTGTCAAAGTAATCTATGAAGAAATCGAACAACCGTAAGAGGTGCAACCAATTTATCTCTTACGGTTTTTTTTATTTTACGACTCCAATCTCAAAAATTAAACCCCATGCTAAAAAAGGCCTTATTGCCATAAGGAGACCTGGACTCCTGCAGAACATCATATTGAATCAAAAGAAGCAAAGCGCCATTGCCACCTGTGGAAATAGATGCTCCGCCACCGAGGAGCAAAGACGGAACAAGTTGCCCTTTCAACTTTTGCGTACCATTATTATCAGGGTATTTTACCGAACCCCAGCTATAATTCAATTCCGGCTGTGCCTGCACCAGTAAATAGGAAACGGGATAAATCCTGCCGAAAGCATTGAGTCCGGTATAACCATAATTGGTTCTGACATCTCTAAGATCTTTAAAACTGTAATAGTTTACATTAATACCTGCACCTGCCGCAAGGTGTTCATTAAACCTGTAACCCACCTGGGGCGAAACAATAATGGACGTGGTATGGCTTCCCAAACCGAGACCAAAATTTCCGCCAAAAAATAATTTCGACTTGTCAAAGCCTTTTTTTTCCGGCTGCTCCTGTCCTTCCTGGGCTGATACCGATTGTACCGCCAAAGCACTTCCCAGCAATAAGATTATCAACAATCGTTTCATCAGTCAAATATTTTTCCGGCGTTTAAAATATTATTAGGATCAAATGCTTTCTTTATTTCACGCATTAATTGAAAATGTGCTGCACTCATTACAATATCCAAATAACCTTTTTGTACATATCCAATTCCATGTTCGGCACTTATTGTTCCTCCCAATTCCTTTACCAGTTCAAACAATGATCGCAATATCTTCACCATCTCCGGATCATTTGCGCTGTTGGTCACATTTTCTTTTCTGATGCGAATATGCAGGTTGCCATCACCTGCATGTCCGTAACAAACCGTGTCAAAGTTATGTTGTTTTCCCAGGACTTTTACACCCCGTATCAGGGCAGGCAAAGCGGCTCTGGGTACTACCGTATCTTCCTCAATGGTATAGCCTTTTAACTTTACCGCCTCTGCCACTTTCCTGCGGGCACGCCACAAGGCCTGCTTTTGCTGTTCATCCTCTGCAAAATAAATTTCTCCGCAATCAAATGCTGCCAAAAGTTCACTAATAGCCTCCATCTCAGTCATCAAAACTTCCTTATGATTTCCATCCACTTCAATTATCAAATGCGCTTCTATTCCATGTGCAGGTGGAACAGCCGGATTATCAAACGTACTGTTAACGATTTCCAGCGCATCCTCTTCCATCAGTTCCAGAGCGCTGGGTAGAAACCCGGCTCTGAAAATGGCATTCACTGCTTCACCGGACTTCTCTAAAGAACGGAAAGGCACCAGCATCAGCAAATTATACTTAGGATGGGAAAGCAGCTTCAGGACAATCTTTGTGACAATAGCCAGGGTGCCTTCACTTCCAACAATCAACTGGGTAAGATTATAGCCGGTAGCATTTTTTAAAACATCGGCACCTGTCCATAGTATTTCTCCTGTGGGCAATACCACTTCCAGATTAAGCACATAATCTTTTACCACCCCATATTTTACGGCCTTGGGCCCACCACTATTCTCGGAGATATTGCCTCCAATAAAACAGGAACCACGGCTTGCAGGATCGGGAGGATAAAACAATCCTTTTGCTTTTACTGCCTCCTGCAGCTCTTCTGTAATCACTCCCGGCTCTGTCGTGACCTGAAAATTTTCTTCGTCAATTTCTATAATGCTATTCATTCGCTCTGTGGAAATCAAAACACCTCCCAAAGAAGGCAGAGCGCCACCGCTTAATCCTGTACCTGCTCCCCTTGGGGTAACCGGAATAAGGTCCCTGTTACAAATGCTCAAAATCTTACTGATTTCAGTTGCAGTTCGTGGCTTAATAACCACTTCAGGCGGAAAGGAAAGCAATTCTGTTTCATCGTGCCCATAATGATGAAGCGTTTCCTCATCTATGCTCACAAACTCGTTGCCAACAATTTCTTTGAAAAGATGAATGTGCTGTTGGGTAACCTGATTAGCTCTCTTCTTCTCCATGAAACTTATTTTTATTTTACGATTAATTCTTTTCTGAAATATCTAAATACAGTCAAGGCTCTTCCCGATCATGGCAACACATTCCATTATCTGTGCTTCATTAATTATGAGCGGAGGAGCAAACCTTATTTTATTTCCATGTGTAGGTTTAGCCAATAATCTCCGTTCTTTGAGTTCAAGGCATAATTTCCAGGCCGCATCTGTATCAGGATGATCTATTACTATTGCATTTAGCAATCCCTTACCTCTGATGGCATGAATATAGGGCGCATTGATTTTTCCAAATTCAGAACGAAATAACAATCCCATCTTTTGCGCATTTTCGGCCATTTTTTCCTCCTGTAAAACCTTCAGAGACTCAATAGCCACACGGCATGCCAATGGATTGCCACCATAGGTGGAGCCATGTTCACCGGGCTGAATGGTGAGCATGATCTCATCATTCGCCAATACAGCGCTTACCGGCAGGGTACCGCCGCTCAGGGCTTTTCCCAAAAGGAGAATATCCGGCTTTACTTCTTCGTGATCGCAGCACAATAATTTTCCGGTGCGGCATAAACCCGTTTGAATTTCATCTGCAATAAACAATACGTTATGGTTTTCACACAACTGTTTTGCTTTTTTAAGATAACCGTCATCCGGCACCACCACACCGGCTTCTCCCTGGATGGGTTCCACCAAAAAGCCCGCAACGTCTTTATCTTCCAGGGCCAGAGCAAGGGATGACAAATCGTTGTAAGGAATGGTTTTAAAGCCGGGTAGAAAAGGACCAAACTGCCGGGTAGAATGAGGATCTGTACTGAAAGAAATAACCCCCAGCGTTCGTCCGTGAAAATTATTCGCGCAAACAATAATCTTAGCTTTATCCGACGGAATTCCTTTAACCTGGTAGCCCCACCGCCTGCATAGCTTCAGCCCCGTTTCCACAGCTTCTACTCCCGTATTCATGGGTAATACCTTATTGTATCCGAAATAGCCGGTTATAAATTGCTCATATTCACCTAACGCATCATTATAAAAAGCCCTGGAAGTAAGTGTAAGTTTAGAAGCCTGCTCTATCAAAGCGCGGACGATCCTCGGATGGCAATGCCCCTGGTTCACTGCGGAGTAAGCGCTTAAAAAATCGTAATACCGTTTCTCTTCCACATCCCATACCCATACCCCTTCACCGCGGCGGATTACCACTGGAAGGGGATGGTAATTATGAGCGCCGTATTTTTCTTCAAGTGTGATATAATAATTTGCCGTTTCATTGAAATTCATAGTCGCTGACATGATCCTTGCCGTTTAAATAGTTTGAAATTCTGTAGAATAACGGAAGATATATGATATACCTTTTCCTTCCGGTTTTTATGCATGAAAATTAACCACGCCTACCGGTGATCAAGGAAGTCGAGATTACGATCAAGAAAGTGCAATATGTGCAGACCGATAGAGATAATAATGAAATTATGATGCAATATACAACTTATTGGGTACGTCTGAAATTGTGGATGTATTTAAAATAGACGCCGGTTGGTGGACACAAAAGACAATGTCCACCGCCACATAAATCAAGGAGCTACAATTATACAATAGACAACCTGTTGGCGTCAAAAATTATCTTCTGTTTATCCTTTTGGATTACCCCTCCTCCGGTTATACTTTTTTCATCACAGAAATGGAATATCTCGCCGGAAACAAATATATTTATATTTTAATACAACCTTTTTTTATGAAACCGCTACTGACGATTTTCACCTCCCTGTTACTTATACAATCGGTGTCAGCCCAATCCGATTCCGGTTATTACGATATTGGCAGGATGCAACTCAAAAAAGAATTCACCCAGGTTACCATTATTGAAGCGACTGATCTCGCCCGGATACCGTCTTTAAGTGTCAGTGAAGTAATCAGGAGTTGGACAAATGGTGCACTCACTCAAAAAGATCAGATGGTATATGTAGTGGACGGCATTACCGTTACCGATATTGATGCTTACAATATACAAGATATTGAAGATATTACTATTATCCGAAATGCTCTCGCTAATCAGAACGGCGCAGGCAACCTGCAACTGTTGGCGCTGGTAAGAACAAAACAATGGAAAGAAGGAGCCAAACACATCACGTTTTCGGCGATGGGCGCTGCACTGCACCGTAAAGTAGTTACAAAGATATCCGGGTACAACCAGCAAACTGAGCATGTTTTTTCCGGAAATTTTCAGCAATATGCCCTCACGTTGCGGGGCGGTAATCAACAGATCAGTTACGGCGGATCAATAGGTTTCGTTCATGACGCACTGCCACGCAGGAATAATAAAGACTCGCTCTATGACAAAAAAATACCAGGCATTGACCGCATAAAGTTCAATTTGTGGGCAAGGTTTGTCCTAAACAAAAACAATGTATTGTCCGGTCACTTCAACTATGTTCCGCAGGTGGAAGCAAGCCACAGACGCAAAACTGATATCTATCAGTACACGGATGATATAATAAAAGACCGCGAATATTGGGTCAATCCCTATATCAGCCTGGAAACCAGGATACCGGACTTTCTCTTCAACAGGTTCACATTGAGTTATGTTAATGGCAGGATATTGGATAGTACAAACACCCGGACGGAAAGGGACGATCTGCGCATCCGCAACAACCAGTTAAAAGACAGCACCAGAGCCGAGGTTATTCAGTTTAATGACAACCTGGTATTCGTGAGAAAAGCGGGGAACTGGCAGATAGAGCCATCTTTAAATATCAATTTCCAAAAGGCATTTTATCGGAAGGCTACGGCTGCGGCAGATTATTGGGAAAACCCCTTCGCTTACCATTCCTACAGCTATTCAACATCATCGAGATTAGGTCAAAAGCTGACCGCTACGCCATCCCTTGCCGTATCGTACGGCTCTTTTTTTCTGCTGCAGGGCGGTGTTTTGCTGGACGGCGCTAAATTTATTGAATCGGCCTATCAAAATACCAGGTCTTATCCCTTTTTAAACGGAGCCGTTAACCTGGCGAGACTCTTAAAGAAGGAACCGTCTTTTGACTGGAAAATATTCGGATCCTATTCCGAGCGCTTTTCCGGATTTGACGGAATATTCCAGGTCAGCGATTTCAACCACAGCCTTCTTTTGCCAAAAGCGCTTGTGCCCGATCCATACTCATTCGGAATACCGACCAACCTCCCGCCCGAAAATCAGTTCGCCACCCAATGGCAGGTGGGGACCAGCATCTCTATCCTAAAAGAGCGGATCAGGATCAATTACAATTATCTTCAAGCGGAGGAAAGGCAACTTATCGGGGTATCCGTTCCTCCTACCGTTCCGATGCCGGATAGAATTGTATGGGGGAAATACCTTAGAAATCAGCAATATTTCAGCATTGAAATGGATATTGTGAAAAACGATAACCTCACCTGGAACTCTGGATTATTTATGTACATTCTAAGAAACCTGTCATCATATGAAGGATCCCCTCCATCCAGTCTCCTGGTTTTTAAAGATCGTCCCTTAACCGGTGGATGGGTTAACCGCATCCGTTATAAAAGATTTTCAGCAGGGGTGGATCTGGTTTGTTTGTTAAATCATGAAGAAAGAAGCTTAGGAAGCATGGGTGAATTGTTGGTAAAAAAATACAACACCCTCCAGTTATCCAGCCTGTTTTTCGCTTACCATGTGAGTAGCCGGCGTTTTGACGGGGAACTGTTCATCAGCAGCCGAAATCTTATTGATTCGGCCATCTACCCGGTATCGCCCGATAATAAGAAGTACTTTGGCGGAGGATTCAAAGTATCGCTGTAGGTAGTCCTCCTATCTCCATCAGATCAGATTACCTTCGATTTTTTTTAAATATGCATTGCGGCAGTATCCCAATGCATATTTTACATAATTTTAAGCCCGTTTAAAATAATGTGGCAAAAACAAAAAGCTTAAACTGAATCGTGTTACTTACCACCAAAGAACTATTCACAAAATGTTATGGAAGATATGCCATCCCGGCGGTGAATGTTTTTTTTATGGAGGAGATCCAAGGCCTTTTCTCCGCAGCTCAGGCAGCTGATGCCCCATTCATAGTTCAGACTACGCCGTTTGCCCGTGATTATGCGAAAGCGGACATGTTGCTGGCTATGATTGGCGCCGCGGCGCGTTTATATCCCGGAACCGTATATGCCGTTCATCTCGATCACGGATATGAAGCCCATATCCTGGATGCTATTGAGAGCGGTGGATATACATCCGTGATGATAGATGCTTCTCACGATGATTTTGATAAGAATGTGGAGCGCACCAAAGCCGTAGTAAAAGTGGCCCATGCAAAAAATATTAGTGTAGAAGCAGAGCTGGGCGTGCTTGCAGGGGTTGAAGATAATCTGTCTGTTGAAGCCGCCCACGCCTTTTATACCAATCCAAAGGATGTGGAAACTTTTGTAAATCAAACCGGTTGCGACAGTCTGGCTATAGCCGTAGGTACCAGTCATGGCGCTTATAAGTTTTCGGGAGGGCAGGGTTTACAACTGAATATCCTTAAAGAAATACAACAACGGTTGCCAGGCTTTCCCCTCGTGCTACACGGCGGCTCCAATGTGAGTGGAGAAGTTATTAACCGCATCAATTTGGCGGGAGGCCGGCTAAAGACGGATGCTAAAGGGGTGCAGGATGAGGAACTGAAAGAAGCGATAAAACTGGGTATCTGCAAGGTGAATATCGCCACCGATACCCGGTTGCTATGGACGATGGTAAACCGGGAATTTTTCAGGGATCACCCTGAGGAGTTTGCGCCGACTACTCCCGGAAAAATATTCATGGAAACCTATAAAACATTTATTTCAAAGAAATTTGAGTTGATGGGCACAAGTGGAAGAAGTGGGGAGTTTGAAAAGTTGGAGATTCAACCCACCAAAAACGAAAAACTATAAACCAAAAACGACCAACTATCTATCAATAAGTAAAAAATCGTTTTCAATGAATAATAAAAGATTAACCGTTGCGCAGGCAACAATCGCATTTCTAAAAAATCAATACGTGGAACGCGATGGCGTTGAACAACGTTTCTTTGCGGGCTGCTTCGGCATATTCGGACACGGAAACGTAGCCGGGTTGGGCCAGGCTTTGCAGGAAAACCCCGATTTCCGGTATTATCAAAGTCGCAATGAACAGGCCATGGTGCATACCGCCGTGGGCTATGCGAAAACAAAAAACCGGCTGAGTACTTTCGTTTGTACCACTTCCATCGGCCCCGGAGCAACTAATATGCTAACCGGGGCAGCTATGGCCACCATCAACCGCTTGCCGGTATTACTATTACCCGGTGATATCTTTGCTACACGGCAGCCGGCACCGGTATTGCAGCAATTAGAAAGCGCCTCCACTCAGGACATTTCAGTAAACGATTGCTTTAAGCCTGTTTCTAAATACTGGGACCGAATCAACCGTCCTGAGCAGTTGATCTATGCCCTTCCGGAAGTATTGCGGGTTCTCACTTCTCCGGCTGAAACCGGAACCGTTACCCTCTCTATGCCTCAGGACGTACAAACCCATGCCTATGATTTTCCGGCCTCCATGTTTGAAAAAAGAGTCTGGCATATTCCCCGCCCAAGGCCAGATAACAATCTCCTGAGGAAGGCTGTGGAATGGATTATCCAGTCCAAAAACCCCGTTATTGTATCGGGGGGTGGAACCATATACAGCGATGCCTGCAATGTGCTGGACCGGTTTGCCAGTCAAACGGGCATTCCGGTGGGAGAAACCTTTGCCGGAAAGGGCTCGGTAAAATACAACGCTCCCTATTGCCTGGGCGGATTGGGCGCTACCGGTACCCGTCAGGCTATTGAAATAGCCAATGAAGCCGATGTTGTTATTGGTATTGGTACCCGCTACAGCGATTTCACCACCGCTTCCAAGTCTATTTTTAAAAATCCTGAAGTTAAATTTATCAATATCAATATCAATGAATTTGACGCATACAAACATCACGCCCTGCCGCTTACCGGCGATGCAAAAGTGACTCTTGAAGAACTTCTTGCAGCATTAGGTTCCTATTGTGTAAAACCTTCATACCGGCAAAGAATAGCCGAAATGAATAAAGCCTGGGATGAAGAGGTGACGCAGATCTATGCCGAAGGGAACGGCTCCGTACCGCCGATTGATCAGGCGGTAGTGATAGGAACGCTTAACAGTTTTATGAACGATGAAGACATTATGATCAATGCCTCAGGCAGCGCTCCCGGCGATTTGCACAAACTTTGGAGAGCCACAGGACCGCATAATTTTCATCACGAATACGGCTATTCCACCATGGGCTATGAAATAGCAGCGGGATTGGGATCAAAAATGGCCGCCCCGGACCGCCAGGTATATGTAATATGTGGTGATGGCGGCTACCTGATGAATAATCATGAAATTGTTACAGCGGTGCAGGAAGGTATTCACTTTACGATATTGTTGCTCAACAATAACGGCTATGCGAGTATTGGCGGCTTATCAGAAAGTATTGGCAGTGAAAGATTCGGCACACGGTATCGCTATAGGGAAGACCAGTCCGGCCAACTTAGCGGCGAGTTCTTACCGGTAGACCTGGCAAAAAATGCAGAAAGTCTTGGCGCCGTAGTCATAAAAGCAACAGATGCCGAATCTCTGAAAAAAGCGCTGGCTGAGGCTAAGCAACAGCAACGGGTAACCGTAATTTATATAGAAACTGATTTACAACGTTCTGTAAAAGGATACAATGCCTGGTGGGAAGTACCGGTGGCGGAAGTATCCACTTCATCTTCGGTTCAAAAGGCTTACGAGAATTATAAAGAAAATAAAAAACAACAACGCATATTCTGATTCCATGAATTTTGAAAATATTCAACTGGGCATAGCCCCGATCAACTGGACCAACGATGATATGCCCGAACTAGGCGCTGAAAACACATTTGAACAGTGCATCAGTGAAATGGCCCTGGCAGGCTTCACAGGTTGTGAAGTGGGCAACAAGTTTCCCCGTGATATCGCGGTGTTAAAAAAGGCGCTGCAATTGAGAGGACTGCAAATCTGTAACCAATGGAACAGCTATGAACTGACCACAAAATCTCTGGAAGAAAACAAAAAAAGCTTCACGCTTCTGCTGGATTTCCTGGAAGCGCTGGGCACAAAGATCATCGGGGGCGGAGAAACCGGTAACAGTTGCCAGGGCAAAAAAGACGTGCCCGTATTTGAAGGCAAGGGAATGTTGAACACTCATGAGGAGTGGAAGAAGTTTACGCATGGCTTAAACGAGTTGGGCAAGATTGCCCGCGACCGGGGAATGAAACTTGCTTTTCATCATCATATGGGCACCTGCATTCAAACTGCCGCAGAAACCGAAAGAATGCTGCAGGAAACCGATCCCGGTTATGTTTTTCTGAATTACGATTGCGGGCATTTTTATTTTGCGGGAGAAGATCCGGTAAAATGCCTCAGCCGGTTCATTTCCCGTACCGCACATATCCATCTAAAAGACATTCGCCCGCAGATTTTACAGCAGGTTAAAGATAACCGGATGAGTTTTCTGGACGGCGTAAAAGCGGGGGTATTCACGGTTCCCGGAGATAAAGAAGGCTGTATAGATTTCGACGGAATTTTCGAGACCTTAAAGAAAAGCGATTTCAAAGGTTGGATGGTCGTAGAAGCAGAACAGGATCCGGCTAAAGCTAATCCTTTGGAATATGCGATGATAGCCCGGAAATTCATCAACAAGAAAACCGGATTATAAGA
>CAZFGP010000043.1:0-1516 GCA_964518685.1 uncultured Terrimonas sp. | reverse complement strand
AACATAAAAAATTAACGGATGAAAAATGAAAGAACAGTATCCAGGCGAAAATTTATTACCTCCGCTGCTACGATTGCCGTTACCCCTGCATTTTTACCTGAATTCCTTCCATCATTGGCGGGTGGCCGTACGCTTAAGCATGCCTGTATAGGCGTAGGCGGAATGGGCGGACACGACCTTCATAATTTCAAATCTCACCCTAAGGTGGAGATCGTTGCTCTCTGTGATGTAGACCAAAACAACCTGAAAAAAGCGGCTGAAATACTTCCCGGAGCAAGAACCTACACTGACTGGCGCGAACTGCTTCGAAAGGAAAGAAAAAATATTGATTCAGTAAACGTTACGGTACCCGATCACAATCATTTTATCATTGCTTATCATGCCATTCTCGCGGGCAAGCATGTGTATTGTCAAAAACCTTTATGTCATGATGTGGCAGAAATACGGGCGCTTACAAAAGCTTCCGTAAAAGCCGGGGTGGTAACTCAACTGGGTACTCAGGTGGCTGCAACTGCAGGAGATCGCATTGGTGTTCAATGGTTGAGAGAAGGTCTTATCGGAAAAGCCAGACATGCCTACCTTTGTTCCAATCGTCCCGGAGCCGTTGAAGCCTATCGCTTAACCGGCCCCAGACCTGTAGAAGGTGAGGAGCCACCTGCCTCTCTGAACTGGGAACTATGGACGGGGACCGCTCCCTATCGCCCATATGTAAAAGACATCTATCATCCTGCCAAATGGAGAGCATGGCAGGATTTTGGAACCGGATGGTCGGGCGATATCGGATGTCATATTTTTGATCCGGTTTGGAAAGGTCTGAACTTGAAGGCGCCTATAAATGTAATAGCCGAAGTACAGCAATCCTGGAAGGATTCGGCTGAAAGGCGTGCAGATACCTGGCCGCAGGCTAATCATATCACCTGGCAATTTCCTGCGAATGAACATACTGTTGCCGAAGGGCTGATCCTCGAATGGTTTGATGGTGAATTTTATCCACCTGAAGAAATCCGCGCTCTGTATTCGATAGAAAAATATCCCGCTGAATCCTCTATGGTTATCGGAACGGAAGGCGCTCTTCTTATTCCGCATGGCGGCACTCCTGTATTGCTACCCGAAGAAAAATTCAAACAGCATTCCTTACCGAAAATGGAAGAACAAAATCATTATCATAATTTCGTGAATGCCTGCCTGGGTGGACCCAAAACTCAATCCCATTTTGCACAAACAGGACCAATGACAGAAGCCATAATCCTTGGCACCATAGCCATCCGTGTACCCAATACGCTTCTCCAATGGGAACCCGTAAACATGAAATTCAGCAACCATCCCGGGGCGGAAAAATATTTGAAAAGAACTTATCGAAAAGGATGGAATATAAAAGGCTTGTTTTAAAGTCTGCTAAAAATATATCATCTCTTAGGGATGAACGCTTATATCCATCAAATACAAATCCGATACCCATACTTAGGGGCTGCTGTTTAACTACCTCGCATTTTTCTCTATGCCACGAATGCACGAA
>CAZFGP010000042.1:24740-27484 GCA_964518685.1 uncultured Terrimonas sp. | reverse complement strand
AATAATAATGTAGAATGGAACAGGATGTGGGATAAATGGGCTACCGATAGCTGGACGCCCACCCGCACAGATGCTATGCTACCCATCCGGTATTCTGCTGCCGCCGGAGATGGGAGGGCAGGTATCAATACATCAGGAAGTGCTTTTTGGCTTAAGGATGCCAGTTTTTTACGACTTAAAAACTTAGTTATAGGTTATACCATTCCCACAAAACTTTATCAACGACTCAACATAGGGCAAATCCAGGTTTATGGTTCGGGAGCCAACCTATTAATCATCAGTAAGTTTAATAGGCTGTACTATGACCCTGAAATGGGTGGCGGAACGGTATTCCCTATCTTGAAATCTTATAACCTGGGTATCAATGTAACCTTTTGATTCAAAACTTTTAATTAAAATAGAATGAGAAATAATAATAAATATAATCGCTGTACATTGACCCTGATGGCATGTTCTATTCTTATGCTAATGTCTTGCAAAAAAGGACTGGATTTTTCAAATCCCAATAGTATTAATCCCTCTCAGGTATGGAATGACCCAACGATGATAAAAGCATATCTGACAGATATCTATGGTGGATCTATGCCCGGATGGAGTTTTGATGGAAATGCATCAGATGAAGGTATATATTCTTCGCACGATTTAGGAAACTATCAGCAAGGTGTAATTACTGCAGCTACAACTTATGCAAATTTAAACTATACAAATATTGATAAGTGTAACTTCATGATAGATCAGTTAGCCAATGTTCCGTCCACTGTTTTAAGCAGTGATCTTAACAAGCAATTCGTTGGGGAAGCAAAATTCTGGCGTGCCTGGGCGTATTGGGGGATGGTTCAAAGTATTGGAGGTGTACCGCTGATTCTAAATCCGCAGGATCCCACCAAACCAGAAAGTTTGAAAGTTCCACGCAGTAAGACGTCCGAATGCATTAACCAGATCATTCAGGACTTAGATGATGCAGCGGCAGCGCTGCCGGCAAATTATACAGGAGATGACTTCGGTCGTATTACATCAGTTGCTGCGCTCGGTTTAAAGGGGCGTATTCTCTTATGGTGGGCAAGTCCGTTATTCAATCCGTCGAATGATCAGTCCAGATGGCAGGCTGCATATAATGCAAATAAGGCAGCGGTTGTTGCGGCTGATGCCAATGGTTACGGTCTGTTACCGAAATTTAGAGACATCTGGCATAAGCAAAACGGGGAACAGATCATGGTGAACCAGTATTTTTACCCGGCTCATTATATGAATTTTGCACCCATCAGGCCAATGCCCTTTACCAACGGAGCTGCCAACGCAAACCAACCCTTGTTGCCTTTACTTCTTGCATTCCCTAAAAGAGACGGCTCCCCGATGCAGTTCGACAAGAATAATTTATCCGATCCTGCATATAATGCTCAGTTTATGACTGACTTTATAACAAACAGGGATGACCGTTTTTATGCCACGATTTGGGTTCCCGGTACGGTTTATCCTACACCAGACATGATTCCAGGCTTTTCTACAATTACGCCCCTATGGAATGCCTGGAAATCGAACGGTATGGGTGGTTTTATATTTATATTTCCAGACGTATATGCTGGTCAGGGCACAGGTTCAGGAACAACGGGTTTTTATGATATCAAAGGATTGGATACTACGCAAACAGCAGCGAGTGTACCAACAGGCAATAGCTCAGCTAAGAGTTTTTGGGTTCCTTTACGTTATGCAGAATTGTTAATGAATTTAGGAGAATGTGCCAATGAAATTAATAAAACTGACGAAGCTCTGGACGCTTTATATAAAATACGGGAGAGGGCAAACATTACATCAGCAAACAACTATGGCATTACCGCAACGTCCCAGGCGGAAATCCGCGAACATTATATTGTAGAAAGACAGGTTGAATTTGCATTTGAAAATCAGCGTCTGCCCACCCTGCGTCGTCTTAAAAGATACGATATTCTCAACAACCAGGGAGGAAGACAAGCTTTATTAATAACCCTAAATCCGGGTGCTCCAACTCCGGCGCCAACGGATAATATTTTGACGCCCGCTGTGAGAGCAAATTTTTCAGCCACTTATGTTGAAAATATTGATTTTGATCCGTCAATTCGTTTCAATTTTGATTTGAATCATTGGTTTTTTGCGTTGAATCCGGCTCAGATTTCAATTGAACCGGATATGTTGCCACAGAATAAGGAATGGGGAGGAACCTTCGATCCTTTACAATAATCTTTTTTTTAACATTCACTACTTTGATTGGGAGTCCATGAGGACTCCCAATTTTTAAAGATGCTGTTCTTATCAACGGATGGAAAATAATCATTCAAATAGGTAGAATCATGACCCGTTCAGGAATATTGAAGTTTTTTAGTTTACTTTCTTTTATGCTCTTTGTGCTGAGCGTACCTCCATTATTTGCACAGGAAATCTCTTACGACGGCACAGGCAACTGGAACGAAAAGGAATTGGGTAATCACCGGGCGGTAATAAGGGTATTGGTGGATGCAGATGCGGTCTTTGTTCATGTGCCCTGGAGAAGAGAAGATGACCCCCGGAAAAAAAACGTGATCATTACGGATGCCGCATCCGGTAAACAAGTGGAAAACCTGTTCAGAGTCAGCACCAACAGGGAATTTGGAGATTTTATTTTCCAGCCTGCTACCGGCAAGGGAGTGTATTATCTGTACTATCTGCCCCATAAAACCACCGGAAGCTGGTATTTCCCCAACACCATTTATCCTGATTATGTTGATCAATCT
>CAZFGP010000042.1:21792-24640 GCA_964518685.1 uncultured Terrimonas sp. | reverse complement strand
TTTTATGTGTACCAGATAGGCATTTTTGCAGCTTTTAAAACCCTGAAACATGTGAAGCTAAGCTTTTCAGACCTTGAAAATAATGACGGGCAGAAGATCAGCTCATCTGCTATCAGGTGCTTCAACCTTGAAGGGATTGATTGGCTTGGAAAGCCTTTTAAAAAGGATATTAATGTGGAGAAAGGAAAGGTACAGGCATTTTGGATCGGGCTCGACATCAAAGAAAATGCTGCCCCCGGTATTTATACCGGTACGGTGATTGTATCAGCGGACGGAGTGAACAAAAGAACGGTTCAGTTCCAAATAAATATTCTAGATAAAATACTTCCAAATCGGGGATATGATGATCTTTTTCGTATGGCAAGGCTCAATTGGTTAGATTCAAAGGCCGGACTTAATGACCATGTTTATAAACCGTACCTTCCGATAGAAGTAATTCATCAAACTGTTAAGATACTGGGGCGAACGCTTTCTTTTGATCAACATGGTTTACCCGAAAAAATCACCAGCTCTTTTACCGGAAGTAATGATGCGGTCAACGGTACCCCAAAAGATATTATCATGGCGCCTATACAATTAATTGCTTTGCAAAACGGAAAAAGACTTAGCTGGAAATCAAGTGGGCCAAAAATCACAAAGCAGGAAGAAGGCCTGATCAGTTGGAGTACGACAGAACTAAGATCAGATGCGCAAATGCAAATAAAAGCAACCATGGAGTGTGATGGATATGTCAATTACGAGGTTAAACTGATTGCTCAAAAAGCTATAACCATTGATGATATACAACTCCTGATTCCTTTTGCCAAGCCTGTTGCAACTTATATGATGGGACTTGGCTTTAAGGGCGGGCGCCGGCCCGAAAACTGGGATTGGAAATGGGACAGTTCCCGGGCTAACAATATGGTGTGGATAGGAGATGTGAATGCGGGACTTCAATGCAAATTGAAGAATGAATTCCCCGATTGGGCAATTACTAATTTTGAAAAAACAGGAACTTATAAAGACTGGAGTAATGAAGGGCTGGGCGGCTGCACATTATCAGAACAGGAAGACCGTTTCCTATTTAAAGCTTTTACAGGACTGAAGTCTTTAAAGAAGGGTGAGATTTTACATTTTAACTTTGGTCTTCTGATTACGCCCCTTAAGACACTGGACAAAGATCATTGGAGTGAAAGACATTTTCAACCTGATGCTCCAGAAGTAAACCAGTGGTTATCTCAGGCAGTTGAAAAAGGAGCCAATGTGCTGAATATCCATCAGGGAAATGTTCTGAACCCATATATCAATTATCCCTTTATAACAACAGATACCTTAAAGAAATTTATTTCAAAAGCAAATGCAAAGAATATTCGTAGCAAAATTTATTATACCATCCGGGAGCTCAGCAATCACGCCGAAGAGATATGGGCCTTCCGGAGTCTGGGCGATGAAATTTATACTCCCGGTTTGGGATCGCAAATCGCAGATCAGTTCGCAGACGACGGAACCGGAGGCAATCTCTATTCTACCGGTGGTTCGTGGCTGGTAGAACACCTATTCACTGATTACGATGCTGCCTGGCATACACCCTTACCCTGCGGAGATGCGGACATGTCTATCCGTACCCAGGGATTATCGAGATTGCACAACTACTATCTGGAAGGCTTGGAATGGCTGGTAAAAAACACAGGGGTCAGAGGTATTTATCTTGATGGGGTTGGATATGACCGGGAAATCATGAAACGGGTTCGAAAAGTATTGGACAGTTCCGCCGATAGCTGTCTGATAGACTTTCACTCCGGTAATAATTTCACTCCCACTTATGGATTAAACAGTCCGGCTAATCAATATATGGAATTGTTTCCCTACATCAACAGTCTTTGGTTGGGAGAAATGTATAATTATAATGATGATCCGGATTACTGGTTAACAGAAATATCGGGAATTCCTTTTGGGCTGTTTAGTGAGATGCTCGATGGTTGTGGCAATGCATGGCGGGGAATGTTATATGGAATGACCTCCCGGCTCGGATGGCTGGGATGCGATCCGTCCGCTCTTTGGAAAGTGTGGGACCAATTTGGGATTAAAGATGCAAAAATGACAGGGTATTGGGATCCGGGCGTTCCGGTTAACTGTAATAATAATGACGTTAAAATATCCGTGTATCAGCGAAAAGACAAGACCTTAATAGCTTATGCCAGTTGGGCCAAACAGGATGTTCATGTCCGGCTCAACGTCAACTGGAAAGCGTTAAATCTTCACCCGGAGCAGGTGACTATTGTGGCTCCTCAAATTCAGAATTTCCAGGAAGAAAAACTTTACCAGGACTTAAATAACATAGTCGTGCCTTTAAGTAAAGGAGGAATCATTATTCTTGAGAAAAAGAAATAACTATTTTATCAGAAAAAATGAAATTAAAAATATCTGTATCAGCTTGTATTTTAGTACTGTTTTCCGGATTTTCAAATTCATTCGGACAAGCTCAGGTTAATAATTTTTTAAGAGAGATCCGGGGGATCATGTACCCGCAAATATCCTGGTACTCCGGCACACATCGGGATTCTACCCATCAATTCAACGATGGAAGACTGACGGATAAAACATCGGAATGGTCTTGTATCATTAAAACAATCCCGGGAAACGAGAGGGATGTGATAGACGTAACAGCACAGTTCAGGTTAAAAAAAGGAGAGGTGACTTCATCTGCCGTATCGGTTGCGTTTGAATTCAGTAGTTGGGATATTAAGAACTATATTTTAGTTCCTGCTATTGTTTATAACGGCAACCGCTATCGGGCTATAGGCAATGGCTACAATCCACAATACCCCAAGGATATGTACTATAACCCCCTGGCGCCCCTGACCATATC
>CAZFGP010000042.1:0-21692 GCA_964518685.1 uncultured Terrimonas sp. | reverse complement strand
CCCAACCATCCAAGAAACCTGGCCCCTGCAAGTAAGATTTTTGAATGGGCTACAGATGTTTGCAGCAGCACGTGGATCACCACTCCTGCGGGAAGTTATTACGCACCGGAGAATAGTGAACATTTTCAATTGGGCTGGGTCAGCGGGATGATAAATACGTTCCCGATGTTGAGCATGAATGATAAAAAGGAGAGAGAGAGGGTTGTGAAAGAACTGGATTTTGTGGTGGATAAATTACAGGGGGAAAGCGGTTATTTTTACGGGGGCATCATGGCTAGCGGAGAAATAAGACCAGAAAAAGCAAATCCGCAGGTTCCGGGAGTACATGCTATGGTTCGGAAAAATTGCGACGTTTTATATTGGATGATAAAACATATCTTATTGTTCAAAGAACAAGGCTATGCCAAAGAGATTAATAGAAAATGGGATGAGTCGGCTGAAAAATTAGCAAAGGCATTTGTAAGAACGTGGAAAAAGTATGGCCAGTTTGGACAATATATTGATCCCGAATCGGGGAAAATTGCGGTATTTAATTCAACTGCCGGAGCCGCTGCACCTGCTGGCTTGGTGTTGGCTTCTGATTATTTTCATGAAAAAGAATTTTTACAGGTAGCCATGGAGGCGGCCAATTATTACTACACCAGGGATATAGTGAATCAGGGCTTCACAGGGGGTTACTGCGCTGATATTTCACAAGACCCCGATTCCGAATCGGCATTTGGATTCCTGAAATCCCTGATGGCGTTATATCAATACACACAGAATAAAAAATGGCTTGAAAAAGCTGAGGTAGTAGCTGCACTTTGTGCCACATGGACACTCTCCTATGACGCAATTTTTCCGTCCCGTAGCGATATAGCGAAGCTAAAATCTAATATGGCGGGGGCAGTCTTTGCTAGCATCCAAAACAAACACGCAGCACCGGGTATTTGTACATCTTCGGGCGATTATTTATTTAAACTGTACAGAGCAACTGGTAACCGGCTATATGCGGATCTGATAAATGACATTCAGCATGCACACACCGAAGCGGTTGATATGCCGGGGCATCGTACTACCCATGTAGGATTCGGTACTTCACTGGAACGAATTCAGCCGTCAGACGCAGAAGGCAAAGAAAATACCGGCAACTATGGTCACGACAGAAATTCGTGGACTGAAACAAATGGCATGTTGATGGCCATAGAAATTCCGGGAATTTACCTGCAGACTGATAAAAATGAATGCTACGTTTTTGACCAGGTGGAGGCAAAAGTGTTGAACAGACGCCAGGGTACAACAAAGCTGTCCATATCCAACAAAACCCCTTTTGACGCTACCGTCTCCATCTTTGCAGAAAGTTTCAAAGAGACAAAGAATCCAATGGGCAATATGGATTTTGCCCATTGGCCAAAGATTAGTGTAAAAGCGGGAGCAACGGCGATGATAACCGTTTTGAGCAATGGACAAATTAAACAATGACAGACACCCTGTAATTTCTGTTTGCTACAGTGAAGAACAAATTTGAAACCAGGTATTTACCAATTGCTGTATCACGAAACAACGATAATATGTATCTTAAAAAAAACATTTCCCTTCTTTTTTGTTTTCTGTATATATCAATTTGCAGTTCTTATGCGCAATTAGATCTATCCACAGCCTATTTTAAAATCCGGATCAACAAAACGGGATTCATCACCAGTATGAAAAATGTTACCGGAAAGCCTTACCGGGAGTTTGGTATCCGGGATAAACCTTCTCCGTTGTTGTGCCTGTACAATAGCAACGAAAAAAGATATTTTAAGCCTGAAAAAGCAGTTATTCAAAAAAGCGACTCAGTTATTATCTTAAGCTATAGTAATGGATCTGTTGCTGAGATTGCTTTTAGCGTAAAGCACAAATATCTGAAATTCACACTGCGATCCCTTACTCAACGGGAAGGCATAGACGGCATTCAATGGGGTCCTTACCACACTAATATTACCAATCTTTTAGGTGAAATAATTGGCGTAGCGAGAGATACTACTGAGGCGGTGAATTACGCTATTGGAATGCTCGCACTGGATGATAATACCTTAGGCGGAACTTCAGCAACCATTGGAGACGCGGCCCCTTTTCAATACATTATCCATAGCCCTGATCCCGTTCGTTTTCCATTACCTGCCTCTCTGCACGAGGGGCAGGTTTTTACGCTGGGTGGAGATGGCATCAGTGACGTGGCCTTTTATGCGCATAAGGAACCCTGGTACCGGATTATGTATGGGGATGCGGCGATGGTGGACAACAAGGGAAGAATATCGGTTACTTATCATTCCCGGGACAGGACAGGAAATCGGGAAATTTATTTTTCTCTGATTCCCAATATGCCGGCCAATACCCCCAACCACCTGCAGGTACAACCATTACCCGGTGTTGACTATATTGGTTCTTCGGTGGCGTTATGGGGCAGTCCGGACAGCATAGCGCTAATGAGGGTTATCAAAAAAATTGTGTTGTCCGAAGGATTACCTTATCCCACTATAGATGGAAAATGGGTCAAAGATCCGGCTGCCTATGTTCCGGATGCCGGCACTAACGGAAATTTGTATGACAGCATTATTTCTTATACTAAAAGACTTGGATTTAAAGCCATCAGTTTAAATGACCAGGGAGCTTTAAGGCTTGATCGCGCGAATGAAGGTTACATTGACGGAAGGCGTTTCGAGAAAAAAACGATAAAACTGAGCTCCGGCAATTTGTCTCATAAAGAATTTGCCGAGATGGCAGCTAAGCAGGGCATTATCATTGGCCGGTCAAATCATACCATTGCTCTTCCTCCGGGAACCCGGGATGCCAGCCCGGTACCAAGTGACAGCTTGTGCTATCAGCAAAAACGCATCTTAATGACAAGTATCAGCCCTTCCGATACCATTATTATCGTTGATAATCCCAAACACCTCGAAGAGATTTCCAGTTGGGAGGGGCATGCCGTAAATTTAAATATGATCAAAATCGGGAAAGAACTGATTTACTACCTCGGGGTATCTGAGGAAAAGCCCTACCGGCTGTTGAATGTAAAACGAGGTTACTGGAATACCCATCCTGCCGCTCATGCTGTAGGTGATACTATCCTGAAACTTCAGGTAACCCTGAACTATGGTTACGATGGTCTTATTCCCAATATGCAATTGCAGGATAAGATCGCGGAATATTATGCTGAGGTTTGTAAAATCAACGGGTTGGCCTATTATGATTTCGATGGGCAGGAATTCCTGTTTAACAACGGGCATGGATATTATTCGGCAAAGCGCTTCTTTCGCAAAATGTTTGATCAGGCAAAAGCGCTGGGTGTTCCTTATATTCGGTTTACAGGCGCCACTTTATCGGAAGGCTCGTGGCATTACCAGAGTATATGGAATGTTGGCGGAGGCAAAAATTTATATGATGTGGAAACGCGAGAGTGGGGAAGTACTACCAGCCAGGGAAAGGATTTGAGAGATGTAACTTATGCCAACTTCTTCCCTGTTGGACTGGGAATAAATTTTCCAATTAATGCACAATCAACAGCAGAGCAGTACGAGCATATACAGGCTGTTTCGGTAGGTGTCGGAACCACGTACACATTAATCCTGAATCAAAAAGATGTGGAAAGTTGTCCGGAAAAGGAAGCTATTTTCAAAGTGATCCGGACCTGGGAAAATGCCCGGGCAGCCAATGCTTTTCCCAGGAGTATTAAGAAACTTTTATCCGATCCCGCGAGGAGTTGGCGACTGGAGCAAACTGATGATAATCATTGGAAACTCTATCCAATGGTAAGTGGAATTCGCGGCGAATCTGTAAATTTAAAACGGGATATCGAGAACGGCTATTAAATACGGCTGTTTTAAAATTTTATTTCTATTATGGCAAATTTGAAATAATGAATGTAACGATTGAGCTCGACTGTAAAAATGATCTTGGAGAAGGCCCCGTATGGGATCACCTGAACCGTAAATTAATGTGGGTTGATTACAATCAGGGAAAAGTTTGCAGTTACCATCCAGGATCAAAAGAATATATGGAAATGCAGGTATCAGACACCGTTATGGTAGCCATACCTACTAACTGCGGTAACTGGATTTTGGCTATTAATAAGAAGATAGTCATTTACGACCCGGTAAAAAGAAGCTGGCTAAATGAAGTAACCATTGCTGAAAAAAATTATGACAACAGGTTAAACGATGGAAAATGTGACAACTTAGGTCGTCTTTGGATAGGCACTATGAGCAATTCCGCTGATAAACCAACGGGAGCATTATACCGAATAAATACTGATCTTTCGTTTCAAAAAATGGATGAGCCATTTATTATTCCCAATGGTATGGCCTGGAATAAAAACAATACCCGAATGTTCATGGTGGATAGCCAGATGAGAAAAATCTTCAGTTATGATTTTGATATTGAAAAGGGTAGTATAAAAAATAAACAGGTACTGATTGACACTTCTTCAGAACCGGGTATGCCTGACGGGATGACTATTGATGAAAACGATAATTTGTGGGTTGCTTGCTGGCAGGGACAGACTGTTTGCTGCTACGATACTTTGACAGGCGCGCTGCTCAACCGGATACGGACGCCCGCAATGATACCCAGTTCCTGTTGTTTCGGAGGAGACGATCTGTCCACTTTATATATTACTTCAAGCCGTAAATACGACAATGAAGAAAATATAAAAAGATTTCCTTTCTCCGGAGGTTTGTTTTCTGTTAAACCGGGTGTCAGGGGAGTACAGGGATCATTTTTTATTGAAAGTTGAAGGTCATGTTTGAAATTACCAGAATCCCCTTTGGCGATACCTACTTATTAAAATTGAATAATCCTGATACCGGGGAATTTGCAAATATTATTCCTGAAGTTGGCGCTGCTTTGCACCAGGTGTGTTTAGCATGCGATAAAGTAACGTATCCACTATTATGGGTTCCGGACGATGCGGAACAGTTTTTTGGAGAAGGATTGGCGCAGTATCACGGCGCGCTGCTGATGCCCTTCGTTGACAGAGTAGAAAATGGAAAGTTTACCTTTGAAGGCGTTGAATATGTTTTACCCTGCAATGATCCTGATACAAAAAATGCCTTACACGGTTTTATGAATCAAAAAGCATTTCAGGAAATAACCCAGTCTTGTGATAAAAACGAAGCCAGCGTACTTCTGTCTTGCGGTTATGAAGGAGACCATTCAGGTTATCCTTTCACATTCCTGGCAACCATCTCTTACACCCTAAGTCGGAAGGGATTCCATTGTATTACCAAAATTCAAAATAAAGGGTCGTGTAATATCCCCGTTGGGATGGGATGGCATCCGTATTTTAAACTGAAAGGAAATTCTTCCGATTATTCCATAAGCATCCCCGCCACTGCTTCATTCTATACCACAGATAATTATATTAATAGGGGAGAGCGACTTCCGTTTAATCAGGAAAATCAATTCCTTCCGCTAACCAATTTTACCTTTAACGTTTTTGAACTTCGTAGTGAAGATAAAGTGGCAAAAACGATCCTCCGGAATAATTCGGATGATTTGGATATCCAGTTAATCTGCAGCGGATATCCTTTTTTACAATTGTACCTGGTATCCGGAAAAGCGGTAGCTATTGAACCGGTTATCTGTATTGGCAATGCGTTCAACAACGGTGTTGGGCTTAAGGTATTAAATCCTGGAGAAATTATGGAAGCAGAATTTGGTTTATCATTAAAAAGGAATCAGTTTTTTCATTCAATGAAGTAAATATTAATGATATGCAGTTTTCAGGAAAAATCATAATTGTAACCGGTGCAGCTAAAGGGATTGGGAGATCAGCTGCCGAAAAATTCTTATTGGAAGGGGGTACTGTTATTTTTGTTGATAAGGATGAAAATACTATTTCTTCCAAATATGGTAATCGAGTACATTATTACCAGTGCAACCTCGCTATGTATACTGAAGTACAGAATTTATTTAATGAATTGGCATCTCATTTTAAAAACATTGATATTTTAATTAATAATGCCGGTATTCAAACCTACGGAACGGTAACCGAAACATCGGAAGAACTTTGGGATCAAACGCTGAATGTGAACTTAAAGAGTATGTATTTGTGCTCCAAATTCTGCATTCCGTTAATGGCTGCAAGCAACAGCCCGGTAATCATTAACCTGAGCAGCGTACAATCGTTCACCACCCAGAAGGGTGTAGCTGCTTATGCAACATCCAAAGCGGCTATTTTGGGGCTGACCAATAGTATCGCAGTGGATTATGCACCACATATCCGATGTCTTGCGGTTTGTCCGGGTGCTGCGATGAGCCCTATGTTGAAAAATGTAATTGAAAACTCACCCAATGCAGAAGAAGTACTTTCTGATGTGGAAAAGATTCATTTGTTGAAAAGAGTTGCACAACCGGAAGAGATTGCCGATTTTATTGTGTTCGCTGCCAGCGATAAGGCCCGCTTTTTAACCGGACAATATTATCGCATAGACGGGGGTATTGGAACGGAGTTAGGTGGCAGGTAATGACATTCCGTAAACATTTTGAGTTCCTGCACAAGTATGATGCTCAGGTTTATCTCTAAAGCGAAAATCCAATGATACGACCCGGCAATTTCTAGTATGCCTGAGCAAACAATACTCTTTTTTCACTCGGCTTACCGGTCAACACACATTTTCCTTCTTCTGCCGGAGCATCCAACGGAATACAACGGATGGTAGCCTTGGTGAGTTCCTTAATCTTTTCTTCCGTTTCGGGAGTGCCATCCCAGTGGGCAGCGATAAATCCACCTTTTTCTTCAAGCAAACAGGTAAATTCTTCCCAGGTGTTTGCCGGGGTGATATGTTCATCACGATAGGCTTTTGCTTTATCAAACATATCCTGCTGAATCTGCTGCAACAAATGGATAATGCTACCGGATAAATTATCCATACTCAGGCTGAGTTTTTCTTTGGTATCCCTGCGGGCGATCTCCACGGAGTTATTATCAAGGTCTCTAACTCCAATGGCCAGACGAACCGGCACCCCTTGCTTTTCGTACTCTGCAAATTTCCACCCGGGACGATTGTTATCATTATCATCATATTTTACCCTTATACCGGCTAATCTTAATTCCTGCATTAGTGATTTCACTTTTTCATCTATTCGGTTTTTTTGTTCCTCCCCCTTATGGATAGGCACAATAACCACCTGGTAAGGTGCAATTCTGGGAGGTAATATCAGACCTTCGTCATCGCTGTGCGCCATCACCAGAGCACCGATCAAACGGGTGGATACGCCCCAGGAAGTAGCCCAAACGTATTCTAATTTATTTTCTTTATTCAAAAATTGCACATCAAAAGCCTTTGCGAAATTTTGACCTAAAAAGTGAGAGGTACCCGCCTGAAGAGCCTTACCATCCTGCATGAGCGCTTCAATACAATAGGTATCCACTGCGCCTGCAAATCTTTCATTAGACGTTTTTACACCCTTAATCACGGGCACCGCCATCCAGTTTTCAACAAAATCAGCATATACATCCAGCATCCGAACCGTTTCTTCCACCGCCTCCACGGAATTGGCATGGGCGGTATGTCCTTCCTGCCACAAAAATTCGGTTGTCCGTAAAAACAGCCGCGTGCGCATTTCCCAGCGTACCACATTAGCCCACTGATTAACCAAGATGGGAAGATCACGATAGGACTGAATCCAGGTCTTATAAGTACTCCAGATAATGGCTTCACTGGTAGGACGTACCACCAGTTCTTCCTCTAATTTGGCTTCAGGGTCTACCATTAACTTCCCTTTATTGTTCGGGTCCGTTTTCAAACGGTAATGGGTTACAATAGCACATTCCTTGGCAAAGCCTTCTGCATTTTTCTCTTCTGCCTCAAACAAACTTTTGGGAACGAACAGCGGAAAATAAGCATTCACATGACCGGTTTCTTTAAACATCTTGTCTAATTGATCGCGCATATTTTCCCATAGGGTAAAACCATAAGGTTTTATAACCATACAACCCCTTACGGCGGAATAGTCAGCGAGCCCGCCTTTGATGATCAGGTCGTTGTACCACTGTGCATAATCCTGCTGCCGCGAAGTAATTTCCTTGCTCATATTTTTTCGTATTCTTGTGTTTAAGGACTTTATACAGAAGGTTTTATTCACATAGGGTATAATATCAATATATATCCAACTATTTTGAATAGATTAACAGTATAAATTGCCGCAAATGTAGTAACTTCATGTTGTAAATTTAAAATGCGTCAATATGAATAAGAGAATTTTACTTTTGGCTGCAGTGGCTATAGGGCTGAGTAGCTGTTCAACATTATACAAGTCGGGGCAAACTCCTGATGATGTGTATTATTCTCCGGCACCGCAACAACGCGTGGCTTACACCGGTAACAATGATCGTGACCGCTATTATGACGACAACAGTCAGGATGAATATGTAAATGTGCAGACAGATCAGGATCGTTCAGCTTATCAAAGTGAAGATAATTACCTGCGGATGAAAGTTCGGAACAGAGGTATGTGGTCATCACTGGATGATTATGGTTATTACGGAAGCGGCATGTATTCTCCGTATTTTGGAAGTCGTCTGGGAATGGGATACGGCTATAGTCCTTATGGATTCTATTCTCCATATTCGTTTTACAGTCCCTATTCTCTTTATTCACCTTATTCGTCTTTGGGAATGGGGCTTGGATTTGGCTGGGGTGGTATGTACGGTGGTTATTATAATCCCTATTCTTTTTATGATCCCTACTATTCGTATGGACACTATTATCCTGGAATCATCTCAGGAAAACCTATCGGTAATCTGAGACCAGCCGGTACATATAGCCCAAGGACATCAAATTTAGGGAGCTATGGTAATCAAAGAAGTAATCGGGAAGTAAATAATAATGGGAATGCACCAGTAAGAGTGTTTAGGAATAATAATAATAATAACAACAACTATGTGAATCCACGCAGATCATCTCCGGATAATTCAAGCCCGCGTCGTTCTTTCGACAGAAGCAATGAGAGCAGACCTGCAAGAACTTTTGATTCGAACAATAATTCTTCCTCTACTCCCAGGTTTTCTTCCCCAGGTTCTAATTCAGGGAGTAGAATAGGAGGCGGCGGCAGCACACCTTCGCGTAGTCCGGGCAGAGGAGGAAGATAGTGGAATTGACTTAATTGAACAATTTACAAAAAGTACAAAAATATATCGTCAACCAAAAAGAGCGGAGTCCCGCTCTTTTTGGTATGAGGAAATAAGGGAACTTTTGATTTTAAACACAGGTTATGAGGAACGTATTAATAACAGTAGGATTTATTTTTTTGGTTCAATTTTTATTTGCTCAGGAACCGCTGGACGCAATAAGGTATTCAAGGCTTAGCCCTCAGGGCACTGCCAGAGCACAATCGGTTGGTGGCGCTACGAATGCTTTAGGAGGGGATATTTCATCATTGTATACTAACCCTGCAGGTATTGGAATTTATAAGACCAGCGAATTTGTTCTCAGTCCGGGGATCACTTTCGACAATAGTAAATCCGGTTACAGAGGAAGTAATGCAACAGATAATAAAACCAGCTTCAATTTTGGCCCTATTGGGGTAGTATGGGGCATGCCCTCTTTCCGTAGCAACAGCAAGTGGAAAGGAATGAGTATTGCCCTGGCTTTGAATAAAACAGCCAACTTCAATACCAATTCTTATCTAAATGGGGAAAACAATCAAAGTTCTTTTTCAGAAAAATACCTTGATCAGCTTATAAACGGAAACGCTACTGACCCGAACCAGGCTGCCTCAGATTATCCATACGGCGCTAGCTTAGGACTGAATACCTATCTCATTGATCCTACATATAATAATGATGGTGAATTAACGGGCTATGTTAGTAATGCTTCTGTACATACGGGATTGAAACAGCAGCAAACGATTCGTTCTACCGGAGGGATTTCCACCTTTAGTATCGGAATAGGTGGCAATTACAACGATGTGTTTTACATGGGGGGATCTGTCAACATAAACACGTTGAAATATATTAAGAACAGTAGTTTCAGAGAGAGTGACATAACCAATAATACAAATAATGATTTCAATTATTTTGTTGCGGATGATTATCTCAGAACGGATGGTACAGGGGTAAGCATCAATCTGGGCATCCTCGCTAAGCCAATTGAATCTCTGAGAATTGGGCTGAACCTTCAAAGCCCTTCCTGGTATTCCTTCAAAGACACCTATTATTCTTCACTTACTACTGACACAGAAGGCTATGCAGGTGTCAAATCACAAAGCTCTCTCGATCTGAACAGCGGTTATACCGGAGAATATACCTATAGATATAATTCCCCACTTCGGGTGGGAGGCGGTTTAGCTTATTTTTTTGGCAGTCAGGAAGATGTAAAATCGCAAAAAGGGTTTGTTACTGCTGATGTGGAATATGTTAACTATAAGAAAAATAAATTTAATACCCAGGATAATACTAATCAGGCAGACAAGGAGTATTTCACGGATTTGAATAATACCTTAGGCCGGGTATTTAAGTCTGCTGTAAATTTTCGTTTGGGTGGAGAATTAAAATTTGAAACCCTCATGTTGAGAGCAGGATTTGGATATTATGGTAACCCGTATACCAATAATTATTTTAATAACCAGGCAGCAGATATTACCAATGCAGCTAAAATGAATATCAGTGGGGGAATAGGCTGGCGTAATAAAGGCATGTTTGTTGACCTGACCTATATTCACCAGATAATTAAGGACGCTTATTATCCATACCGGCTCGATGAAAGTGCATTTAATGTTAACAGGTTAACCAACCAGGTTGGTAATATACTGCTTACCATTGGTTTTAAATTCTGATCCCTCAAATATCACGGATATCCTTTTCTTTTCGATTCTTTTCTAAGATAATATATAGTCATATTATTGCTGATTACAGTACGAATCATGCTGTTTACTCAAAAGGAAGAGAATCGCTTCTAATGTTTGTGTTGTTTAAATATATTTGATACAGGTTTTTCATAGGATATTGGATTTTAAAAGCGGGGGTGCATCTTTATGCGGCCCCTTTTTTATATACAAAAGATGTTGAATGATGCTCAACTTTTGAAAACGTAGAAATAAACAGAAACAGCATTTTGAAATAGTCCTATAATTTATATTATGTTAAATAGAAATTAGTAATGCCTGCCCGTGAAAAATATAGTAAGTACAAGGTTTAAGCTCATTTCTTTGTGTTATTCATAAAATGAAACCGGCTTACATTAAAAAGGGAAAACCCTTTTTATGGTTTTCCCCTTCTTAAAATCTTTTCAGGAAATCTGCAATTTATTTCATACTATCTATCTCGTCATATTTTTTCTGATAAAACTCCGACTTGGCTTTATCGCCTTTACGGTCATAACAATAGGCTAAATTGTTACAGGCTGATTTAAATTCCGATTTTTCAGCCAGTTTCAGATCTCCTCCTTTGTTATCGTATTCCTTGTACACGGTTTCAAAATAAGGAATAGCCTGATCGCAAAGCGCTATTACCCGGGCTTTTATTTCATCCTTTTTCTTTTGGTCATCAGGAGTTTTACCTTTAATTGCCTTTATATCATCTTCAAGAAACAAGGCCTGGTTAAAATAATGCTTCGCCAGGTTGAGATTTACTTCCAATGCATCAGGTTTAAGTGTAAGCGCCTGTTTGTACAATTCTTCAATACGCAGAATTCTTTTTGAATAATCCGCAGGACGTTCACTTACATCGCTTACGTGTGTTTCGTTAAACAATTCATTGGCGTAATCCACAATCATATCAAAGTTATCCGGATTTTTTTCTATCAGTTCTTCATACTTAGCATAGATTGCTTTTTTATCGCCTTTTTTTCTCAGGTAATCGAATTGAACCAAAGGCAGATAATCATCTTTGGGATAATAGCTCAGTCCTTCATCCACGAATTTCTGCATATTAGTACCGTCATCTTTATCAAGATAGTGTTTCGCAAGGTATCTGTAAATTGTTACATGTTCAGGTTTCGTAGCCACCTTTGCATTAGCTAATTGAGTAAACAACGCTATCGCATCGTCATCTTTCTTAGCATTCATGGCGGCAAGTGCTGAATAGTAAAGCAGTGTGGTGTCTAATTCATACAGTCCCCAACCCTGTTTGAAGATAAAACTTCCTATCTCTCCGGATTTCTTAAAATTAGTCAGTGCATCATCATACTTTTCTGCATTATACTGACTTGCTGCCAGGTCAAAATAACTTCCATATATATCATATATTGGCTTATAACTATCCAAAGTAAGTAAGGTGGTAGTTTTAGTTTTATCTATTTCGATTGCTTTTTTTATGGCATCAAAGGCATCCACTCTTCCATCCGGCACCAGGGTTTTAAACTGATCACTGGCGGCAATAGCATCATAAATTTTTGCCTTTGCATACCAGACTTCAACCTTTTTCTGGTTTTTAGCATTTTCCAATAAAGCGTCAATGCCCTGTTTGGCCTTGTCCAATTCATTGTTTTTTAGCAGGTCATTCACCTTATTCAGGTTTTGTGCAGAAATACTTAATGTAAACCCCGCCATCAGGGCGATGAGCGCTATTTTCTTCATATTGTTTGTTGTTTAAAGAATGAAACTCTTGTTATATTTTCTATTTTAAATTATTTCTATTCATTTCGGATGACCTTATTCAGGATTAATGACATCATCATCCGTTTCTTCATCCATTATAGCTTCTTCATAAGCGTCTAATTTTGTAATGGCAGCAATAGCATCCTCTTCATCCAGTCTTATCAGTTTTACGCCCTGGGTTGCTCTGCCCTGTCTGCTAACCTGGCTTACCGCCATCCGAATGGTTATTCCCGATTTGCAGGTAATCATAAGGTCTTCTTCTTCTGTAACGCCTAAAATACCAACCAGAGAGCCTGTTTTTTCCGTAACATGTATGGTTTTTACTCCTTTCCCTCCCCTATTGGTAATTCGATAAATTTCTTCTCCGGATTCATCGGTGATGGCAGTGCGTTTTCCAAATCCTTTTTCGCTGACAACGAGTACTGTTTTTGTATTGTCGTCTTTTTTTACACAAATCATGCCAACCACCTCATCCAATTCATTATCCACTTCTATCCCTGCCACTCCGATTGCACCACGTCCGGTGGCACGCACTTTTGATTCCGGGAAGCGGATGGCTCTGCCACTTTTAACCGCCATCATGATATCGCAATTGCCGTCTGTCATTTTTGCTTCCAGCAATTGATCTCCTTCTACGATGGTGATTGCATTGACTCCGGTTGCACGCGGTCTGCTAAAATCTTGTAAAATCGTTTTTTTAATGGTTCCTTTTCTAGTGCAAAGTACAATATAATGACTTTTTACAAACTCTTCATCTTCTAAATTTTTCACGGCAATAATCGCCCTTATCTTATCATCCGGAGGAATTTGAATCAGATTCTGGATTGCTCTGCCTTTGCTGGTCTTATCACCATCCGGAATTTGGTAAACTTTCAACCAAAAACATCTTCCTTTTTCTGTAAAATAGAGCATGGTATGATGCGTAGAAGCCACAAAAAGGTGGTCAATCCAGTCCTCTTCCTTTGTTCGACCTCCCTTGGCTCCCCTGCCACCCCTGTTTTGCTGACGGTATTCTGCTGCGGGTGTCCTTTTAATATAACCCTGATGAGAAATAGTGATCACCACATCCTCTTCTTCAATAAGGTCTTCCATCCGCATTTCATCAGCCAGATATTGAATTTCTGATTTACGCGCATCGCCATATCTTTCTTTTATTTCGGTAAGTTCTTTTTTAATCAACTCATAACGCATCCCTTCATTACTTAGCAATTCTGTTAGATGTCCAATCTGTCGCATAATTTCATCATATTCTTCCCTAATCTTATCACGTTCCATGCCTGTAAGACGCTGCAACCTTAATTCCAGAATGGCTTTCGCCTGCACTTCATCTAAGCCCCACCCCGCATTGATAAGACTCTCTCTGGCAATTTCAGGTGTAGATGAACTACGGATTAAGCTTATTACTTCATCCAGATGATCGAGTGCAATCAAGTACCCTTTCAATAGATGCGCCTTTTTCTGCGCTTCTCTTAATTCATAATTTGCTCTTCTCACAACCACTTCATGCCTGAATTCCACAAACTCACTAATCAGATCCTTCAAATTAAGCAATTTGGGTCGTCCCTTCACTATGGCTACATTATTAATACCATAGGAAGTTTGTAATTCCGTATGCTTATATAGGTGATTTACAACTACATTAGCAATCGCATCTCTCTTCAGATCAATGACTATCCTGGTTCCTTCTTTTTCGTTGGATTCATTATTGACATGTGCAATTCCATCAATAATCTTTTCATTGACCAACTCTCCAATTTTATTGGTAAGAGCATCTCTGCTTACCTGATAGGGAACCTCCGTTATAATAATTTGTTCCCTGCCACTGGGTTTAGTGTCAATATGTAATTTACCACGCAATACCACCCTTCCCCTGCCTGTATGCATTCCTGCCCGAATCCCTTCATATCCGTAAATAATACCTCCGGTTGGAAAATCAGGCGCTTTCACAAATTTTATCAGATCATCAATACTTATCTCTTTATTATCTATGTAGGCGATGCAGCCATCAATTACCTCCGAAAGATTATGCGGCATCATATTGGTTGCCATTCCCACGGCAATACCACTTGACCCATTCACCAGTAATTGTGGAATACGGGTAGGCAGGATAACTGGTTCCTTTTCTGAATCATCAAAATTGGGTTGAAAATCAACAGTATCCTTTTCAATGTCGGCAAGCATGTGCTCAGCCAGTCTTTGCAATCTCACTTCGGTGTATCGCATAGCTGCAGGACCATCGCCATCCTGATTACCAAAATTACCCTGTTTGTCAACCAGTGTGTACCGCATATTCCAATCCTGGGCCATACGCACCATGGCATCATATACAGAAGAGTCGCCATGAGGATGATATTTACCCAACACTTCCCCTACTACACGCGCGGATTTTTTATATGCCTTATTGTAATTCAAACCAAGGTCGTTCATGGCAAATAATATACGCCGATGAACTGGTTTCAAGCCATCTCTCACATCTGGTAAGGCTCTTCCTACAATTACGCTCATCGAGTAGTCAATGTAGGCTGCCTTCATCTGTTCCTCGATATTTACCTGAATTATACGATGCACTTCATTGGTCTCCTGCGGCTCCAGATTATCTTCCATATTTTTTGCTGTAACTTGTCTTAATAAGAATTAATAAAATAAGCGCAAAGGTACTGTTTTTAAGGCTTTTTATACTTAAATTCATTCTTTTTCTGGTCTTTTTTTGCACCTAATGTGGATAGCATGATAGTCCGGAATAAAAGATAAAAAAACCGAACTTATTATGAAAAGGATTTTACTTTTCGGCGCGGGTAAATCTACGGTCAGTCTGATTGATTACCTGATCAAGCAATCAGCAATCCATCACTGGGAAATCATCATTGCAGACAACAATTATGAACAGGCTCAATTGAAAGCAGGATCGTCAACTCTTGCTACTGCAGTTCAGATTAACGTTGTAGATGATGAAAGCAGAAATGCCCTGATTAATGATTCCGACATTGTAATTTCAATGCTCCCATCCTGGCTTCATGCTATAGTAGCTAAGAACTGTGTATCAGCGAACCGCCATTTACTTACTCCTTCTTATATTGATGATGCAATTCTTTCATTAGAACCGGAAATCCGGAAGAAAGGTCTGATTTTTCTCTGTGAGATGGGATTGGATCCGGGAATTGATCATATGAGCGCAATGGAACTGATTTCAGATGTCCGCAACAGAGGGGAAAGAATCAACTCTTTTACCTCTCATTGTGGTGGACTGGTTGCTCCGGAAAGTGACGACAACCCCTGGCACTATAAGATTAGCTGGAATTCACGAAACGTAGTTTTGGCCGGAAAATCCGGCGCTTCTTTTAAGTTAAACGGCGAAATCAAACACCTCCCCTATCATTTATTATTTAACGCTCACCGAACTACTGAAATACCAGGTTATGGTCATTTTGCCTGGTATCCTAACCGCGACTCCCTTCCATATATGTCGAAATATGGATTGGAAGAAAGCGCAACTTTTATTAGAACCACCTTAAGGCATCCCGATTTTTGTTTGGGCTGGAATAAAATCATTGAACTGCACCTTACTGATGAAACCTACCATTTTGATACCAGTAATCTCACCTGGAATATGTTTTTTAAAGCTCATTTATTACAGCATAAAATTCCAAAATCTACTCCAGGCAAAGGGTTAGAGAAAAAGATGCTGGAATATCTCGGGCTTTTTGATGAAGATTTAATTAACAGAGGAGTATGCACCGCTGCAGATATCCTTCAAATAGCATTAGAAAGAAAGCTGACCTTACAACACCATGACAAGGATATGGTGATAATGCAACACGAGATTGAAACGGAAAAAAATGGCGCTTTCAAGAAAATCATCAAACTATTGGCAGTAAAAGGTGAAGATCATCTGCATACTGCAATGGCAAAAACAGTTGGCCTTCCTTTGGGGATTGCCTGCAGTCTTATTTTACAGGATAAAATTAAAATAAAGGGATTACATATTCCTGTTATACCGGAAATTTACTCACCCCTGTTAAAGGAATTAGAAATGGAAGGCGTGACATTTTCAGAAAATATCACATAAGTAATCCGGGTCTTAGGGTAATTTTCAGTTACTTCAATTTTTCAAAAGCAGATTAATTAATTGCCTAACTCCTTCGGTTGCAGGTTTTTCTATAGCCGTAATGGAATTTATAGAGGAGAGATAAGGGATATTTTTATCTACAACGTAGATTGGAATAGCCTGGGGTACGAAATGAAGTAAACCTGCAGCCGGATAAACCACCAGGGATGTGCCAACCACTACAAAATAATCGGAGTTTTGAGTTATATACTTAGCTTCTTCAATCAGAGGAACCGGTTCGTTGAACCAAACAATATGAGGTCTCAGTTGTCCACCATCTTCCGCAAAATCACCTAAGTGCATATCAACAGAAATATCATAGACCAGGCTTTCGTTTTTTTCACTGCGCATTTTTAGAATATGACCGTGCAGATGAAGGACGTTGGAAGAGCCTGCCCGCTCGTGCAAATCATCTACGTTTTGAGTAATAATTTGTACGTCAAAGTATTCTTCCAGTTCTGCCAGCCCCAGGTGTGCTGCATTGGGTTTTGCAGCCAATACATCCCTTCTGCGCATATTATAAAACGATAAAACCAGTTCGGGGTTTTCTTTCCATGCCTGAGGCGTGGCTACCTCCTCCACTTTATATCCTTCCCACAGTCCATCACTGTCACGGAAAGTTTTTAATCCACTTTCAGAGCTGATTCCCGCACCTGTTAGTACCACCAGTTTTTTCTTAGGCATGACTCAAAGAATAAGCAATAAAAGAAATCAGGATTTATGGATTTCGCTTGTGAAATGGAATTTAATTTCTGGGTTATTAGTCATCTCCGTATTTAGGAACCATTCACTTTGTGCAAGATAAACCAAATGTTCATCTTTATCCAGCACAATATTCCCGGTTTTAAAACGAATAAAGTCTTCTAATTTTTGGGGGTCATCGGATGTTATCCAGCAAGCTTTATAAAACGGTAAGGCATTGAACTGCACGGAAGCTCCATATTCGTGCAACAAACGATATTGGATAACTTCAAACTGCAAATCTCCTACGCAACCTATAATTTTTCTATTTCCACCGTGTTGCGTAAACAACTGTGCCACACCCTCGTCTGTCAACTGCAACAAGCCCTTTTCGAGTTGTTTCGTTTTCATAGGATCCTTATTCACCACCTCTCTGAATAATTCAGGAGAGAAACTGGGGATTCCGGTAAAATAAAAATCCGCGCCTTCTGTAAGGGTATCTCCAATCTTGAAATTACCGGTATCAAACAGCCCCACCACATCACCTGGAAAGGCTTCTTCAATTACATCCTTTTGCCTCGCCATAAAAGAATAGGGATTACTAAATCGTATGTTTTTATTCAGTCGCACATGATGATAATACTTATTCCGTTCAAACCTTCCCGAACAAATTCTTAGAAAGGCTATCCGATCCCGATGCTTGGGGTCGAGATTAGCGTGAATCTTAAAAATAAATCCACTGAACTTTTCGTCCTGAGGACAAACTTCCCCATCTGAAGTATTTCGACACAGGGGACCGGGGGCAACACGGATAAAGGTATCCAGCATTTCTCTGATGCCAAAATTATTCAAGGCACTTCCAAAAAATACAGGTGCGGTAGCAGCATTCAGATAGTCCGGGGTATTTAATTCGCCAAACACTCCATCAAGCAACTCAACGTCTTCCCGTAATTGTTTTGCGTTTTGTTCTCCTGTTTTTTCCGCCAGAACAGGAGAAGACAAATCAGTGATTTGTACAGTATCCTCAGTACCGCTTTTGGAATGCGGAGCGAAGAGCAGTAAATTTTTCTCAAACAGATTATATACTCCTTTAAACTCTTTACCACTGTTTATGGGCCAGGTTACAGGATGTAGTTGAATATGAAGTTCTTTTTCTATTTCTTCAAGCAGATCGAAGGGCAACTTCCCATCGCGGTCCATTTTATTTATAAATACAATAACCGGAGTGTCCCGCATCCTGCACACTTCCATGAGCCTGCGTGTTTGTTCTTCCACCCCGTTTACGCTGTCAATTACCAGAATTACACTATCCACAGCAGTAAGTGTTCTGAAGGTATCCTCTGCAAAGTCCTTATGTCCGGGTGTGTCCAGCAGATTAATCAGATTGTTTTTATAGCCAAAGGTCATTACACTCGTAGCCACAGATATTCCACGCTGCCTTTCAATCTCCATAAAATCACTGGTAGCATGTTTTTTTATCTTATTGCTTTTCACAGCGCCTGCAGTCTGGATGGCTCCACCAAAAAGCAATAACTTTTCTGTTAAGGTAGTTTTCCCCGCATCAGGGTGAGAGATGATCGCAAAGGTTTTACGCTTACTTATTTCCTCGGAATATTTCATTGGGGCGCAAAGGTAAGGATATGGAACTTATTGTCCTACCAAAAACAGGGCATTGCAAAACATGAGTTTCCCGTTTTCCCAAAAGTTCCGGAATAGTACATTATCAGCAAGATAAATAATACTTCCTTTCCCAAAATCCCGAACACCATATATAACACCATCGTTCAACTTCTTTTTCAATTGTGAACCAACAAATCCGGCAATCAGATTGTCTTTTTTGATGACGCCAACATTCCAGCCTTCATTAATAAATTTATATACATGGTCGTCCATTTTAAGGGTAAAATAGAGATTGGGATACCCAAACGCCAGAGGATGACTATTATCTAATTGAACCTTATAGATGGAGCCGGGCGTATTGGTAGAAATTAGATCCCGTTCGCGATCTTCAAACTTTTTCAAGGCTTCATATTCGTTATTTTTATCTTCGCCTTCTTCCTTTTTAAATTGTATACCTTCCTCAAGAGCAGCCAATTGTGCTACTGCGTTTTCCATTGCAATTAACTTTCCACCTCTGAAAACCCAGTTTTTCAATCCGGCGAAATCTTTGTTATTACTCAGAAAAGTAAACTGTCCATCGGGTAAAATTATAACATCAAAATCATCTAAATTTATTTTACCCAGATCACTTGCACCTAAAAGAGTCACCGGATAATTTAACTCCCTGTCCAAAAAAAACCACACTTCTCCTACTGCATTGGAAGATGCACCCGGAGACGTAACCAGCGCGATTTTCGGCGCCTTCATATAACGGACCATCTGACTCCCAAAATCAGCTCCTTTTTCTGATAATCCTGTGCTTACAGGGTAGGCTTTAAGTTGCTGGTCATTGCAATACCCGGCTACTATTTTCCAAAGTTGATCCCCAAAAGCTCCATTCGATGTCTTTACTATTATAATTGCACCGGCCTTAAAAAGAATACCATCAGTTTCGAAATCAGCAGTCGCAAACCTTAGCCGTACCCCTTTTTTCATCAATTGGGCTGCAACTTTGGCACTCTGCATTCCTTCCCAAGGGATAACATAGCCATAAGTATCGGCGTTGATATTAGGAGAAAATGTTTTTTCATTATAGGCACTAATTACGCTAATCTTTTCTTTAACCGCATAAGTCACTACCCCATACACATAGGGGAGGGCCCAGGCAGTAATATCATAAGTGGCGGAATCAACCAACTTTGATTGGGGTTCAAACAAGACGCTTAACAGGGTAGACATAGGTTGTTGTCCATAAATCACTATGTCTTTTTCATTTAAGGTAAAGTGCTCTTCCCCGCCTGTAAAGTAATGATATCCTTTAAAGTTGCCCTTTGCGGAACCATACCTGATATTGTTTTTATCCAGTAATTCAAGAAGGGCTTTAATCCGTTGTGCATTAAAGTCTTCCCATTTTATAACAAAGGCTTTATAATATCCACTTCCGTTTTTGAGTGCATTATCGAAATATTTTCTGTACTCACTAAGCAGTTTAGGGGCATTTTTTGCAGATATTTCTATCGTACTCATCCCGGTGGTGAAATGATGCAACACCCTGTCTGTAAGAGTTAGCGTATCACCTTCTTTTTTAAAAACTCCCAATCCGGATGATCCTCCTCCTGCCTGTTCATAGGTCATTCCCACAGCGCCCGTATATATTGGGTACGTGTCACCGTAAGAAGGATAATACAGATCATAAATTTCGCGGGTAAAGAAGAGCCAGCCATTGGAGTCAAAATATCCGGCATTATTTTTTCCGATTGTTTTCTGAAACTCCCTTTGCCAGGGCGTGATAGCTTCATGATAAGGCTGCGCTGCCGGAGCAAAATAATACGGAGAATTGATCCCCTGTTCATGAAAATCAACGTGTATCTGAGGATACCATTGTTGATAGAGTTGCAGTCTTTGCTGAGATTCCTTAAGCCTCTGCCAGGTCCAATCCCGGTTAAGATCAAAATAATAATGATTGGTTCGTCCGCCGGGCCAGGGCTCGTGATGTTCTCTTGCACTCAATTGCGGATTGAAATTTTGACCTGCAACACTATTAAACCAGTTAACATAGCGATCTCTTCCATCCGGGTTCACACACGGATCTATTATCACAATAGCGTCTTTCAGCCATTCTTTTGTCTTTGTATTCTGAGGATTCACCAATTCATAAATCGTCTGCATGGCGGCTTCGGAGGAAGAGGCTTCGTTTCCATGCACATTATAACTGAGCCATACAAGTACCGGAGACTGCTCATCGGGGATCCTGCCGTCCGAAACCAAATGGGTTAGTTTCAGGTTGTTATTTCGGATTTCTTCAAGCCGGTTCATGTTCTCCTTCCGGGAAATAAAAGCGGTAATCAAAGGTCGCCCTTCATAGGAGGAGCCATAAGACAATAATCTTATCATTTCCGGAGATGCTTCCGCTAATTGAGTGAAGTAACTGACTATCTTATGATGAGGAGTAAACCGGGAGCCTATTTTATATCCCAAAAAATCTTCCGGTGATTGGATCTGGGCGTATATATTAATAAGCAAATTCAAAAGAATAAATACCAGACCAACTCTTTTTTTCATTGCAATACAAATAATTAATACAGCAATTTAAGAAACTCGTACACATAAATAACAGATTGAAAAAACAATTCATCAAAATTGTTTTAAGTACCTTCCACCCCTCAAAATTTTTCCAATGAAACAGATACCCGGATTGACTGGTCACAAAACGTTAGTTCAAGCTATGCACTTTAGTGCAAGGCTTTAG
>CAZFGP010000041.1:0-27708 GCA_964518685.1 uncultured Terrimonas sp. | reverse complement strand
TGGCTAATATGTATTAACGGGTTCATGCTGCTGGCAATGGTTTCAAGGGCACAACGGGTTTCAGATTATGATCTTGTATTTCATGAAACGGGCAGGGATTCATGGAGCTCAATGCCTTTGGGCAATGGAGAAATCAGTACTCAGGTGTGGACTAATAAAGAGGGGAAGATACAATGCTATCTTGCTACTACAGACAGCAGAGACGGTATGGACAATCCCATAAAAATTGGGAAACTCACGATTGAGTTTGAACCCAATATCCTGAATGAACCTTCAGATTACCGTGAGACTTTATTATTGGAGGAAGGAATTTTTCGTATTAAAAATAAGCATGCTGATATTCGATTTAGGGTAGATGCCCATCACCAGGAAATTATTATTTGGGGGTCAATGAAGATTCCGGTGAAGGTTAAGGTGATTAATAACATATGGCGGAAAGAGACACGTGGTTATAATAAGGATGAAAATATTGCTGAATACAAGGATGAAGAAATGCCTTTTCAACCTTTCATGGAGGCAGATAAAGCGGTTCGCCGGACAAATGGATTGATGTGGTTTCACCGGAATCAAAATGAAGCATTTTGGAATGGCGTGATGAAAGCCAATGATCTGTTGAATGAAGGAATAGCCAATCCGTTAAAAAACCGAACATCCGGCGCTTTGGTACAGGGCACAAACCTGAAGCCGCTGAATGATAGTGTTCTGATATCTCAAAAGGCGCAGAAGCAGTTTTTTATCAAAACAACTGTATGGGTACAACAAACAAATACAGAAGAAGAATATATTAATGCGTTGGAAACCCTTTCCTTAAACGGCGATAAGATAAGTGAAGCCACAAAATTGGCGGCACATAAAAAGTGGTGGCAGGATTTCTGGAATAGAAGTTACGTTTATTTTAATTCGGATAATAAGCTGTTGAATGATACGCTACGTGCATTAAACCGCGGGTATATATTACAACGCTATGTTAACGTCATAGGAGGAAGAGGAAAGTTGCCGGTGAAGTTTAATGGTTCCACCCTGGTGCTCGATACCTACAATAATGCCATTGGAAGAGTTTCAGGAAAATCTGCCGATGCCCGTTTGTGGGGCGGAGCATACTGGTGGCAGAATACAAGGCTGATCTACTATCCCATGTTGGCTTCAGGAGATTTTGATCAGATTCAGCCATTTATCGGATTCTACACCAACCTGTTGCCGTTGATGAAAAAAATGACTCAAAAGTTCTATAAACATTCGGGCGCCCGTTTTAATGAAACCATGCATTTCTGGGGCGCCTGGCGGGGTGGTGATATTGGTTGGAACCGGACTAACCTGCAGCCGGGAATCTCTACTAATCCTTATATCAAAGACCTGATTATCACCGGACTTGAAATGTCGAATTATCTGCTTGATTATTTTCAATATACCGGTGACGAAAAAATGTTGCAGGAAGAGACTCTGCCTTTTATTAAAGAAACACTATTGTATTATGAGCAGCATTATTATCACGATGCAGAAGGTAAGTTATTGATCACACCGGCGCAATCTTTAGAGACTTATATCAATGGAGTAAATCCCACGCCCGATATCGCTGGTCTTCAAGTGGTGCTCTCAAGAATAGAAAGTTTTGTGAAGGATCCTGATTTTGCGGCTTTGTGTAAAAAACTGAAGAATGCATTACCCGCCCTGCCGCATGCCGAAAAAGACGGAAAAAGGATTATTCTGCCCATCCAGGACTATAAAAATATTATCAATGTGGAGTCGCCTGAGCTTTACCCAATTTTTCCTTTTCGTATTTATGGAGTTGGAAAAGATGATGTGGAAATTGCAATCAATACCTTCAAAGAAAAACAACGCACTTATTTTGGTTGGCAACAAACGGGCATTCAGGCTGCATTACTCGGTTTAACAGACAGCGCTTCAAAAGTCATGAAAAGCAATGGCCTTGCGTATGACAAACGATTTCGTTTCCCGGGATTCTGGGGACCCAATTATGATTATTTGCCGGATCAGTGTCATGGAGGAAATTATATGAATACCCTACAAACCATGTTGCTCCAGACGGAAGGGAATAAAATTTATTTATTGCCTGCCTGGCCGAAGGAATGGAATGTAAAATTTAAACTTCATACACCCCGAAACGGGCAGGTAGAGGCAGAATGGAAAAACGGAAAAATGATTAAGGTGAAGAAATATCCGGATGGAAACGGCGATGAGATTATTGTTGGATTCAGGTAGGACAGAATCGGAAGTGAGAATGGGGTGCATCCCATATTTTCGCAGGCGGGTGAGACACCCGCCTGTAGAACTCCCTACCGGTCGGTGTCACCGACCGGGATGCCACAGATGGAGCGAAAATTTGGGATATTCCTGAAGAATGATGTATAGGCCTGTCCGGAATTTTAAATAATAAATTTTGAATCTTAAATCTTAAATTATAAATCTCAAATCATAAAAATATGAACCCCAATCCTGATCCTGCAAAACACAATGACATTCCGATTTGGAATGCAGAAGACTGGTTTTATGAAGATATAGAAATTGGCAGGCGGATCCGTTCTATCCGTAGAACAATCAGTGAAGGAGAGAGTATGCAATTTAATGCGCTTGTATTAGATATGCATCCGTATGTGGCAGATGAAATATTTGCCAGAGAGCAGGGAATGTTCGGAAAAAGATTGGTGGCAGGCGCTTTTGTGTTCAGTGCGGGCTTAGGACTGGTGGCTACCAATTGCGTAAATGCATTCAGCTATGGTTACGATAAGTTGAGATTTATAAAACCCGTATTCATTAATGATACCATCTATACCATCAAAACTGATTTAGATAAACAACCAAAGTATAAAGACATGGGCCTGTATCGGGCCAGCTATGAAATTTTTAAAAACGAAGGAGAATTAGTTTTGTATTGCGAGCACCTGCAAACGGTAAAATACCGGAACCCGGAACAATTTTAAATTTTAAATTTCAAATTTCAAATTTTCCATGTTCACAAAAATATATTTTGAAGATTATAAAGAAGGAGACTCACGGGAAACCATTGGCCGCACCATTACCGAAACCGATATTGTAATGCATGCCGGACAAACCGGAGATTTTTTTCCGCATCACATGGATGCTGAGTGGTGTAAAACCCAGCCCTTCAAAGAACGTATTGCACATGGCACACTTATTTTTAGCGTAGCGGTGGGGATGACGGCATCCTTGATTAATGAAGTGGCCTTTAGCTATGGATACGACCGTTTGCGGTTTATCAAACCCGTGTTCATAGGAGATACGATAAAGGTAAAAGTGACGATCAAAGAGAAAAAGCCCTATAAAAAACCGGAAATGGGATTAGTGACCGAATTGGTGGAGGTACACAACCAGCGACAGGAATGTGTAATGGTTTGTGAACATCTTTTGCTGGCACAATTTAAACCGGTGTAGCATGAGGGAGAAGGTGGAATTAAAAGGAATTACATGGAGCCACAGTCGCGGATACACGCCATTGATCGCCTGTTCCCAACGATATGCCGAGTTGCACCCTGAAATCAACATCATCTGGAAGCAAAGAACGCTTCAGGAATTTGCTGATTTCCCCATTGAAAAGCTGGTACATGAATATGATTTTCTGATCATTGATCATCCCTGGGTGGGGTGCGCAGCAGCTACAGGATGTGTTTTGGTGCTCGATTTATATTTACCTGAAGCGTACCTTAACGAGCAGTTGAAACATACCGTGGGTTATTCTCATCTGAGCTATTATTATGGAGATCATCAGTGGGCGCTCGCAATTGATGCAGCAACTCCGGTAGCCAGTTACCGAAATGACCTGCTTAATAAAAATAATGTTGGAGTTCCAGCTACCTGGCGGGAATTAATTCATTTTGCGGAAAAAAGGAAAGTTGCTGTTCCTGCCATTCCTATTGATCTTCTGATGAATTTTTATATGTTCTGTATTGCGGCAGGAAAAGAACCCTTTACAGAACCTGATGTTGTTATTGATGATGCCACAGGAAAGGCGGCTTTGCAAATGATGGTGGAATTGTGGAGCAGGGTAGACCCAAAGATGTTCACCTGTAATCCGATTGCTGTTGCAGAGCTAATGACTACCTCCAATGAGTTTTGGTATTGTCCTTTTGCCTACGGCTATTCTAATTATTCGAGAAGAGGGTATGCCCCTCAGTTATTACACTATACAGACCTGGTAAATATGGATGACGGGATAAAACTGAGGAGTACCTTGGGGGGCACCGGATTATCCGTTTCAGCCTCCTGTAAACATAAAACCGAGGCGATACGGTTTGCGGAGTGGATCGTATCGCCGGAAATTCAGTCAACCATATATACGGCCAATGGTGGACAGCCCGGGCACCGGCTTGCCTGGGAGGACGAAGATAACAACGGTATGACTAACGGATATTTTATGAATACGCTTCCTGCACTCGACAGCGCATTTGTTCGTCCCCGTTATAACGGGTATTTATATTTTCAGGATCATGCGGGTATCCCACTCTGGCAATATCTGAAAAACGGAGGAAGCCCCCGGTCTGTGCTGGATAGGATAAATGAATTGTATCGCCAATCATGGAAACTTAATATAGATCATTCTTAAAATTTTACCTGATGAATAAAAATATCATAGACACCCATATTCATGTCTGGAACCTGGAAAAAGGCAGGTATGCATGGCTGGAAGGCGATACCAGCATTTTAAACCGGACCTATGAGATAGAGGAATTACTCCCTGAAATGGACAAGACGCCCGTGGCTGCCGGGGTATTGGTGCAGGCGGCTAATACCCTCGAGGATACGGAACTCATGCTGGAAACCGCCAGGCGACATGAGGAGATTATAGGGATTGTTGGATGGCTTCCCTTGCAGGAGCCGCAGAAAGTGGAAGCGCTTCTCAACACACGCTTTCTGCAGGAGCCTTTTTTTAAAGGGGTGAGGCACCTGATCCACAACGAGCGGGATCCCCAATGGCTGTTACAGCCTGAAGTCCTGGATAGTCTTGCAATCCTGACAGCAAACCATATTCCTTTCGATGTAGTTGGCGTCAACGATGATCATCTCAGAACGGCTATTGCCGTGGGTGAAAAAATTCCTTCTTTACGGATGGTATTGGATCATTTGAATCAGCCTCCGGTAAAGTCAGGAAAACAATTTGGTAGCTGGGGAGAATTGATCCGGGAAATATCTTCTAACGGAAATGTATGTGCTAAGATTTCAGGATTGGGTACGGCTTCGGGAAATCCCGCAGGCTGGACCGCTGAGGATATCACACCCTGCGTTGAATATGTATTGGAGAAATTTGGTACGGATCGTTGTTTTTGCGGAGGAGACTGGCCGGTTTCCACCCTTGCCGGCAGCTATACGATGCATTGGCAACGATATACGGAAATCATCCAGCAATTACTGAAAGCGGAGGATGCGGAAAAAGTCTATTTTAAAAACGCTTCTGCCTTTTATCGTCTCAATTATCAGCCTAAACCAGAATAAGTTTTATGAATCTTTTTGCAGGAATCAGTTTGCATTTTGTTGGGGCGTTTTCCGCTTCGGTGTGTTATACGCCCCAGGAGAAAATAAAAGGGTGGTCCTGGCAAACCTATTGGCTTGCGCAGGCGGCTGTTTGCTGGTTGTTATTGCCTTTGATTATTGCATGGCTTACTATCCCCCATCTGAATCAGGTACTGGCAGAAGCGCCGTCTTCTGCAATGAAGAGTTCCTTTTTCTTTGGAATGTTGTATGGTATTGGTGGCACTGCTTTTGGACTTGCCATAAGGTATATTGGTTTTTCCCTCACTTACGCTGTATCAGTTGGCATATCCTGCGTATTGGGTACCCTGTTGCCACCTTTGTATGAAGGCAGGTTGGCTTTGGTGTTGCAAGGCAGCGGGGGCAATGTTATTTTGAGTGGTATTGCAGCGGGGGCAATTGGTATTGCTTTGTGTGGTTTGGCCGGCCGGTTAAAGGAGAAAGACTACGCAACGCTTCAATTAAATAAAAGCAACTATTCTTTTTCTATTGGCATTACACTCTGTTTGCTGGCGGGGATACTATCTGCCCTGTACGGATTTTCATTGTACCGTGGACAACCCATTGCCGATGTCGCTGCAAAATATGGCGCCGGTCATTTGCAGGGTAACGTGATTTACATTTTTTCCAATACAGGCGCTTTTGTCAGTACTGCTATATATTGTGTGTATTTGCATTTTCGGAAAAATACCTGGCACGAATACAAGACTGCTTATGCGAAAGACGCGGTGCGTTCCCAATGGTTAGGGATAAATTATGGACTGTCTATCCTAACCGGTATCTTATGGTATACCCAGTTTTTCTTTTACGGATTGGCTCATACCCGTATGGGAACCTATAAATTTACAAGCTGGGCCATACACATGATTATGCTGGTGCTGATTAGTGCAGTTTTAGGTATTGTGTTGAAAGAGTGGAAGGGTGTAAAAGCAGCCACAATACGCGTTTTGATCTTTGCGCTGATGGTATTGGTAATGGCTGTTATCATTATTAGTTACGGAAATTATTTAGGAGGTGTTTAGTATAATGAAAGATTTAAGTCATATTCGATTTGAGATTCCTAAGGTTGATGCATCAATTCCCGTGATTATCATTGGGGCAGGGGGTGTTGTAAAAGACGCCCATTTGCCGGCATACCAGCTTGCAGGGATTAATGTTAAAGGGATTTTTGATTTGAATAGCGCTAAAGCAGAAGCAGCAGCCCGACAGTTTGAAATCCCAATCGTATATACAACGATGGAGCAATTGGTTGCTGAAAATAAAAATAACTGCATTTATGATGTTGCTGTTCCGGGAAATCAAATCGTTTCCGTGCTTTCTCAGTTGCCCGAAGATAGTTTTGTTTTGATGCAAAAACCCATGGGCGAAAATGAACAGCAGGCAGATGAAATTTTGCGACTATGCAGAAGGAAAAATATCACTGCCGGTGTTAATTTTCAGATGAGATATGCGCCGTATATTTTGATGGCAAAACAGATGATGGCAGAGGGATTGCTGGGGCAGATCTGTGATTTTGAAATTTACGTGAATGTGTATACGCCCTGGGATTTATGGGATTTTCTGAGAGGTGCAGAAAGAGTGGAGATTCTCTATCATAGCATTCATTATATTGACCTCATCAGAAATATGCTGGGAGAACCCAAAGACCTCTTTGCTAAAACCGTCCGGCATCCCAAAATGGCCGAACTGCAGGAAGTTAAGTCCAATATCATCATGGATTACGGGGAGTTTTTAAGAGTGAATATCAATACGAACCATTGCCATGGATTTGGTTTGCATAATCAGGATGCCTTTGTCAAAATAGAGGGGACGAAAGGCGCTGTCAAAATCAAATTGGGCTTACTGATGAATTATCCAAAAGGTATTGAAGACGCTTTTGAATGTATTTTGTCAGACGAACCTACACCTTCCTGGACGCAACTTCCGATCAATGGCTCGTGGTTCCCTCATGCTTTTATCGGTACCATGTATGAAATGATAAAAACAAAACAGGATCTCATATCGCGGCCGGATAATTCTGTCGAAGACTGTATTTACACGATGCGGTTGGTGGAAAAAGCGTACAGAAGAAGTGCCGGATTTTTTTGAGCCTCCGTCCAGACCTGCCGATGTATTAATGCTGGTGTTCAGCCGGTTCACCTTCCCTTAATGCCACGGTTACTTCCTTTTCTACCGTTGTAACCTGCCCCTTTAGATCTGTTACGCTGAGCTCAAAATTGTAGGCGCCTATTCCTTCTCCAACAGGAATTAACGGATAGTCCTGAAATTCAGGCAGCTCCTTTTTCCCGACGTAACCCTCCCGATAGGTTTTAGTCAGTGAGAAAGTAGCATAACCACTAAGCTGAAGTATTTCCAGTTCAATTTTGTCTATACCTGCCGGAGCATGAATATTTACTTCAAAATGGCCTTCTTCCCCCAGGTAAAAAATGCTTTCATCGTGCATATCATGACTGCCTACATGAACCAGTTCGATGGTTGGAGCAGCGGGCTTTATATCCTCTTTTGTGCAGGAAGAGAAGAAAAAACCAGATATCATAAGCGGGGCCAATACACTCAATATTATTATTTTATTTTTCATTGTTCATCTTGTTTTTGAAATCTCTTTAGGCAGGTAACATATCATCCGGAGTTTACCAACAAACCGGATGATATATTACATGTCATTTATTATAGTTTAATAACCGGGGTTTTGAGCAATGCCCAGGTCATTACCCGTTAATCCTTTGGGAATGGGGAAACGGTAAAACTTACCTGAAATATTTTCGGTTTTTGCATGCAGATGTTTATGCACTTTCGCAAAAAACGGATAGTTTGTCTTCACCCTTCCATCAGTGCCATCACTTTGTGCTCCAAAACTGGCAGCGATAGATTCAACTGAACTGTATTCCGGTTTGTAGTATTCAAAGGTGGGTACATCAGTAAGAATTGTTCCTACCAATTTTCTCCAGCGCACGAGATTAGACCAATGCCTTTGTTCGAAGAACAGTTCCAGATACCATTCGTGCTCAAGTTGATCTTCAGTGAGGGTAGCATATTCTTCCACGCCTGCTCTCCTTCTTAGCTGGTTCAGAATCTGAGCTGCTTCAGTGGCCTTACCCAGATGTAACAATGCTTCTGCTTTTGTCAAAAGCACTTCTGCATAACGGATCTCAATCCGGTTTATATTATTCGGTTGTCCTGCTTCAGAACCCGGGGCAACATCAGTAAACCTGGCATCGCGGTGAACAAATTTACCTGTACGGGGAGAGGTAACCGGAAAAGTATATTTATATTTCTTAAAGTCGCCGACTTTTGTTGCAGGGGTAGCAAGTGGTTCATCCTGGTTATACAACTCAGTATACAAAGAATAGTGTTTACGCTTATCATTGTCTTCAAAACGATTCAACAGATTAATATCGGCTGGTCCAATATGGTTGTCTTCGTATAGATCAAATCTAAAAGTAAAAGGGCAATGGGTTTGATGATTACCCTGAGCATCGCCTAATCCATCGCCATCGTGATGGATGGTGAAAATGTGCTCCGCAGCTTTATTTTCAGCGGGTACTCCGAAGTTAGACTCAAAGTTGGTTTCAAGACTGTAGTGGCCACTATTGATTACCTGATCGGCAAATTCCAGTGCCTTCTGCAATCTGGATGCATCCCAGGTTACAACTCCAGGATCTGATTTTCCATTGGCAATTGCTGCTACCTCACTTTGCGATAGTGGTTTGCTTGCCCAGTTCAGGTAGACTCTTGCAAGAAGTGCATTGGCAGCGCCTACACTTGGATTGGAACGCACTACATCGTAGTCGGGCAATCCTGTTGTTTTAGCTTCCGTAAAATCTTTTACAATTTGTGCATACACTTCATCAATAGACCTGCGGGTGGTTTGCTCAGCAGAAGAAGGTTTGGTAGTAAGGATGATAGGAACCTCTCCCCAAAGGTTTACAAGATAAGAGTAAGCATGCGCTCTGATAAATTTAGCCTTTGCCCTTGCCAAATCAATACTTGCCTGTGTTAAATTGGCTCCTGCATGGCTGGAATCTGCTTTTTCAATGGTTCTGTTGGCTTCGCCTATGCTCACGTACAAATAGTTGAAAATTTTAGTCGGATACCAGTTGTTGACATCGGTTTTCAATTGGCTTATTAGGGGGCCATCGGCATCATCAGCGCCTTCAAAACTTATTGTGTGTTCGCTCGTGGATTCAAGAAGAAAAGAAAAAGAAGAACTTAACCTCTGCCAGGGCGGAAAGGCTGCATTAGCTGTTGCCAGCGCTTCCTGGCCCGACTTCCAAACGGATTCACCCGTGATGACCCGATCTCCTTCATCGCCCGTCCCTATGTTTTTCTTGCAGGAAAGCACAGTTAAAGATCCGAATGCAATAGCGGTAATCACGAGGTGTTTAATTGACTTTGTCATGTTATCTGAATTTTAATTAGTGACGTATAGTATGTATAAAAAAATGTAAGAACTCAATAAGAAATGTTTATGCCGAACAAAAAAGTACGGGGCATCGGATAGGTTCCTAAGTCAATGCCCTTGGATACTTCCGGATCGTAACCTCTGTATTTTGTCAGGGTTAGAAGATTTTGTGCGGTGGCAAATACGCGAACGTTCAACGGAGAGCGTTTGGCAAAGGCTGACCATGCCTGATTAAGCGTATAGCCCAGCGTTATTGTACGAAGCCTTAAAAAGGAGGCGTCTTCAATATACCGACTGTCTAATTCCGAAGAGAAAGGACTGCTGGTAATACGCGGAACCGTATTAGACGGCCGGCTTTCGGTCCAGCTGTTAAGTAAAGATGCAGAGGCATTGTAAGCATCGGTAGGGCGTTCAAGATATCTCCGCAACTGATTGTATACACTATTGCCCTGAGCGCCCTGCAACAAAACGAATAAGTCGAATCCTTTCAGGCTTAGGAAGGAGGACAGTCCATAAATAATTCTGGGTTGTTTACTGCCTAACACAGTACGATCGTTTTGATCTATGTGTCCGTCGGGATTTACGTCTTTCAATTTTGGATCACCCGGCTGAGGCGTTGTATAAGAAGGGCTGGTAGGCAGTTTGGAAACATCCTCCCCCGATTGAATGATACCTTCAAAAACCTGTCCGTAAAATGAGCCTAAGGGTTCTCCTACTTTAAGAATCTCCACGCCTAATATTCTTTCTGTAACATTATTGTAGAGTTTGGTAATGCGGTTTATATTTTGGGCAATATTACCTGTAACCGACCATTGTACGTTTTTGTTATCTACGATGCGGGTGTTTATGGATAGTTCAATGCCTTTGTTTTCCAGATTGCCCACATTTACCAATTGTTCATTACTCTGCCCCAAGCCCGGGGGAATGCGTATCAGCAGATCGGAAGTTTTTTTGTGATAAAGATCAATGGTAGCCAATATCCTGTTATTAAAAAACCCTGCATCAATACCCGCATTAAATTGAAAGGTGGTTTCCCATTTCAGGTTTTCATTGCCGCTATTCCCTACGCGATAAGCAACACTGTTACCATAATACACGGCTTCCAAAAGCTGGAGGTATTCATAGTCGCCGATTTCCTGATTGCCTACCTGCCCTGCACTCAGCCTAAGTTTTAAATTACTCAGCGTGCCTGAGGCATTTAAAAACGCTTCCTCATTAATATTCCATGCCAAACCGATGGATGGAAAGATGCCCCATTTGTGATTTTTTGCGAAACGGGTGGAATAATCACTTCTGAAATTTGCCGTTAAGTGATATTTATCTAATAGGGAATAATTTATTCTGCCAAGAAGAGAATGAAGTTTTCCTTCCGATGCACCTGTGAAAATAGGCCGGCTGCCGTAAGGTTTGCCATCCTGTAAATTGTTGACCCCTAAATCTTCATTGGTAAAATTAGAGCTGAGCGTACTGAGAAAATTAGTTTTGGTTTGTTGATAGGTATATCCTGCCAAAGCATTAAAAGAATGGATTTCATTAAGATGTTTTTCATAAGTCAGCGTGTACTCAGTTAGCAGAATTTGAGATTTTTTATTGCCGATACCCCCAATACCATGAGGTTCTAACCCTATAGCAGTATAGGAAGGAGAAAAGTAGTTTTGGGTGGAGTTGCCAACGTTTGTGCCTATACTGATTTTGGCTGTAATACCGTTATCTGATTTATACTCCGTATAAAAGTTGGCAAGCACGGAAGAGTAAATGGTTTGAGCGGTACTTTTTGAAAGATCTACGATTGGGTTGGCGGTAGTATCTCCTCTTCTCAGATAGGCGTATTCAAAAGGATTGCTGTGGTTATATCCCCCGCTGGTATTAAAAAAGGGCACTACCGGTGGCATGTATAATGCATAAACCAGCGAGTTGGTAATACCTGCAGAATAGGGTGAACTGTTGTAATTCACTTCTTCAAAGGTGGTGAGGGTTTGCTGGGTATTCTGACTGCCCGTGATGTTGATGCCAACTTTTAATCCGGGAATCAGTGTACGGTCATAATTCGCTCTCGCTACGAATCGTTTTAGTCCCGAATTCAAAACAATGCCCTCCTGATTAAGATAATTAGCAGAAATGAAATACTGCGACTTTTCATCGCCTCCGCTTATAGAAACAGAGTGATTTTGAAGCGTACTGCTACGAAGCACTGCGTTTTGCCAATCGTATCCCTTTCCTAATGCCGCAATTTCCTGGTCGGTATATCCGGGTTTATTCAAAAAATATTCCTTTTGCAACCCTGCCCATTGCCGGGCATCCAAAAGGTCTAATTTCTTTGCAGAATTAGCAAACCCGGTTGAATATTGATAGGATATGGTGTTCCCTGATTTTTTTCCTTTTTTAGTGGTAATCAGGATCACTCCATTTGATCCTCGGGAGCCATAAATAGCGGTAGCGGAAACATCTTTCAATACGTCTATAGATTCAATATCGGACGGATTAAGAAAAGCAAGCGGGTTCAACTCACCTTCAATGCCGCTCAAACCCGATTTGGTTAAAGCATTGTCGGAAAAGTACAGGAAGCCATCTACAACAAATAAGGGATTGTTGCTGGCGGTAACAGAATTTCCTCCCCTGATACGAATAGTGGACGGAGCGCCCGGCTGTCCGGATTCCTGGGTTACATTTAGTCCCGCTACAGTTCCCCCTAATAAAGCGTCTACAGAGGGTGACACATTATATTCAAGCACTTTTTTTGAAACTGAAGCTATAGAACCAGTTAAGTCTTTTCTTCTTTGGGTGCCATAGCCGACAACGATCACTTCATCTAAAGTATTCACCTGCCGCGATAGGGATAAAGAAAGAGTATTATCCGTTGAGTTGATTTTCCTTTCTAAAGCATTGTATCCTGTGGAGGTAACCAGTAAGGAAAGAGGAAAGTCATTTGAAGCGGGAAATGAAAACCGCCCCTGAGCGTCGCTTAATACCTTTTGGTCAGTTCCTTTTTCAGAGATAACGGCATTGGCTACCGGCTCATTTGTCTGTGCATCCATAATATACCCTTCAACAATATTCTTTTGCGCCTTAAGGGTAAGAGCTGCAAAGAAGAAAGGAACTAACAAAAAAAATTTTCGAACAGACGGATTGAAATGAATACGCATAGTATTTAATTACAAATAGATGAATTGAACAAAATAAAAAATCACTAAAACAAGCAATTGGAAAATGCACTTTAAAAAACAGGCAAAAGAGATGTGAAAGCCTGCGGAGTGCGACAAATTAAGATATGCTACAACAACAACGTTTCAATGGGGTCATTTTTATAAGTCCACAAAAATAGTAGACTATTTGGATAAACAAAAAATTTTCAAATATTTTTTTCAAATTATTTTTTCTGCTTGTCATTCTATTCTCTTTTTTGGAAATTGTTATAAGGTTTCGACAAGTTCTGCCTGATTAACAATTTGTGAAATTTTCGTAAAGGTGTTTCTCAAATCTGCTATCAGGTCTTCCACATCTTCCAATCCAACACTTAACCGGATCAGACTATCGGCAACGCCTGCTGCTCTTCTCTTTTCATCGGGGATAGACTTATGTGTCATGGATGCCGGATGACACAGGAGACTCTTCACCCCGCCGAGGCTTTCGGCAAGTTTGAAATATTGGGTGGAGGTTACAAATGCTGTGGCAGCCTCTACGGTATCATTTTTAAGGGTGAAAGTAACTACGCCACCAAAGCCTTTGGCCTGCCTCGCTGCAACATCATGATTAACATGATTTTTTAAGCCGGGGTAATACACTTTTTCAACTGCAGGATGCTGGTCTAAAAATTCTGCAATCTCCTGCGCATTTGCACAATGTTGTTTAACGCGGAGTTGAAGTGTTTCTATACCTCTGATCACTAACCAGCTATCGAATGGAGAAAGGATGGCCCCACTTGCATTTTGAATAAACCTTATTTTTTCGCCGGTCTCCTGGTCTTTGGTAATTACCAATCCTGCAATTAAATCACTGTGCCCACCCAGATATTTAGTGGCAGAATGAACCACGATATCTGCGCCTAGTGATAAGGGTTGCTGTAAGGCCGGTGATGCAAAGGTATTATCAACGCAAAGCAGACAGCCGTTTGCTTTTGCTATTTTTGAAATTGCCTGAATGTCAGATATCTTCAACGTAGGATTGGTCGGGCTTTCAATCCAGATGAGTTTTGTTTTTGCTGTGATTTTGTTTAATACGTTTTCAGCAGATGTGGTATCCGTATACCGAACCGTAATACCAAATTTTTGATATACGTGAGTAAACATTCTGAACGCGCCGCCATAAATATCATCAACGGCTAATATTTCATCTCCGGCTTCCAATAATTTTATAACGGCGTCAATAGCTGCGAGTCCGCTGGCAAAGGCGCTGCCCGTAGTGCCATTTTCTAATTTAGCAATTAAAGATTCCAATACCGCCCGCGTGGGGTTGCCGCTACGGGCGTAATCAAAACCTTTGTTTATGCCGGGGGCTTCCTGCACAAAAGTGCTGGTTTGATAAATAGGTACAGAAATAGCTCCGGTTAAGGCGTCTACAGGAATGCTGTGAATCAGTTGTGTGGCAGAATTGCTCATCTTCTTTGGTTTTAAATTGTGATAAATGATAAAAACAACACGTACCAAAAAAGATTAACGGACAGCAATAAAAAAGCTCATCCGATAAATCAGATGAGCTTAAAAAAGATTATTATCTATGGTAATAATATTTCAGGCTATAAATCTGGCTTATCTTCCACACTACGTTAATAGTGTGATGGAATTGACACCTTTCCTGTTATTGTTATTGCAATAAAGGAGGTTGTCAAGGTTTCGCAGGGCCATTACCCTCCACCTTTCTTGATAAGTGTTCTGCACTGTGTGCAGGTATAAAGAACTGCTGCAAATATAGGGTCATTTAATTTTCACTACCAAATATTTTTTTAGAAAAATGAGAAATTATTTTTCTCATCACATCAAAGGGCCATAGGTTTACTCCAATATAGTATCTTTTTCTGATTCCGTTTAATACCTCTGTAAGTCTGATGGTATCTGCATTACACCGGATGGTATTCCGGTTAAATAGGATTTTGTTTTGCATTAATAATCTTATACAACTTTCCGTCTGCTTTCGTCATTAAGTATAATTCTCCTTTTGCATCTCTACCAAAATGAAGATCTGCGCGGTTGCTTCCACAAGTTTGAGTGAGCGTGACGGGCTTATTATTTAGTGACACCCGCCATTCACTGATGGGCGCCAGCTTCCCTTGTTGAATATCTGCGGTATTCAGATAAAACAATCTACCCGAAGGAATGTCTCCAAATAAGTATTTCCCTTTTAATAGCGGAATGGTATTTCCCCAGTATTCTAATCCACCGGTAATGGCTACCCCTTCATCGTGATCAAAAGCGGCAACAGGATAGGTGATTTTATAAATGCTGTCGTTGGCAGGTAAAGGGTATACATTATTGATGTCGCCGTAGGTGTCAATTACAAAACGTCCTTCTCTGATGGGCCAGCCGTAATCATTTCCCGGTTTTATAAGATTTACAGATTCAATATGATGCTGTCCGATATTGCAGACCAGCATTTGTCCCCGTTGATCCCAGGTAATCCGATGTGGATTGCGGAATCCATACGCGAAGATTTCTTTTGGAATGGCGTTGTTTTGCTGATGCGCAAAGGGGTTGTTTTTCGGAATGCCATATTTGCCATTACCGCTATTGTTTCCCAGTGGATTGATACGCAGTACCGTACCCCAGATCTTTTCTTTGCTTTCGGCTAATACCGGATAACCATTTTCTACGCAACCGCCATCGCCAACTGCAATATATAAAAGCCCATAGTCTTCATCACCCGGTTTGGACAGGGAATTAAAAGTTATTTCCTGAACACCGTGAATCGGACTTACCATATCTACCCTAAGCAATTCCCGTTTCGTTCCGGAAAAGTGGTCATCAGAAATATTCTTTGCTTTCCATTCTGTCAGCACCCATTGCACCGTTGCTTTCACAGAATCGGGATAGCTAAATTCAGCTTTTTGTGAACGCCCGGTTTCGGTATGTGTAATGTAAAGCAGGTTATTTTTTGCAAATTCCGGATGAAAAGCGAAGCTGCCCAAACCGGTTGCCAGTCCCGGCTTGTTTATAAACTTCGGATTCATTGTTGTCATATCCAGATATACAACTGGTTTCCCGTCTTTCATTTTATATAGTCTGCCATTAAGATCATTCACATACAGATCATTACTGCCTGGTGCATAATCTAATTTTGTAATTCTTGCCAAAGGTTTATTCCCTTCTGTCGAAGACGAGGGAAATTGCGCAACTTCCTGAAGTTCCACTTCTAATCCTTCATATTTTATGGTTTCCGGAATGGGATCTTTTATACCGGGGTTGGTATTATCTTCTGATTTGTCTGATCCCTGGTGCGTATTTAAAAAAGCGATTAGTGCATTGATCTTTTCGTTTCCCAAATGAGAAAATGGCGGCATGATGGTTTTGTATTCTTTAAACAAAGCAGACGCTCTTTCATCTCCGGCATTAATAACCTCCTGAGGATTGGCTATATAATTTTGTAACCAGTCTGCCGGCGCCGAAGAAGTTACACCTGCCAGTTTTGGACCGATACCGTTTTGCTCCATATTGTGACAACTGGCACAATTTTCATAGAAAAGAGATTTACCTTGTGCAATAACGGCCGAGTCGGAAGAGATGCTGTGGTTTGAGGAGGAGCCATTATTGCAGGAAAAAAATGCAATGAAGAAAATACAACTACTGCCTGTGATGAAAAGGCTGGTTTTTATTAATGACATCGTGTTTAAGGTATATGATTTTAAAAAGAGGTTCTAAAAGTAGGTAAAAATGGTATAATGAACAGAGATAAGAAAATTTCTTATTTTACACGGATAGAAATATAGTATTGCATGAAGCCTTTGTTTTTTGATGTCAAATCCTTGTTGAAAAATTCCATTTATACAAAAGAAATCAAATCTGATAATTTCAGCGATCAATTTCATTTCCATAATACCTACGAGATAGCGCTGATCATGGAAGGCAATGGCAGAAGAATTGTTGGGGATAGTGTTGATAATTTTTCTAATGGCGATCTGACCATCCTGGGCCCCAACCTTCCTCATGTAATTTACTCGGACAAAAAGTATCATATACCGGATAGCAGTATTAAAGTTCATGCCCTGGTAGTTTATTTCCAACCCGATTGGATAACCGAAGTGCACATGAACTCGGAAGTGTTTGCCCCTTTTAAACGATTATTGGTTCATCTCAGGAGGGGAATCAAAATTGAAGGTAATTGCAGAGATAAAGTCCATAATCTTCTACTTTCTCTTTTGCACGCAGATGGAATGGAATCTTTTTTAATCCTGCTTCGAATCATCTATGAGGTATCTAAATCTGACGACTATTCATGTCTTGCCAGCCACAGATATTCCAATACGTATAGTGAAAACGATATCCGAAGGATCAATGACGTATATAAATATGTGATGAAAAATTTTACAGAGATAATTTCTTTGGACGATATCGCCTCAATCACTCACATGACACCTTCCGCTTTTTGCAAATACTTTAAGAGCAAAACGAATAAGACATTTACCAGTTTTGTTAATGAAATTCGTATCAATTATGCATGCGAATTGCTGATGAATAAAGATTTAGATATCTCTCAAGTAAGCATTCAGAGCGGATTTAACAATTTTACGAGTTTTAATAAAAATTTTAAACATTTTACTAAGACCACGCCATCCGCCTTTAGGGAGAAATTCACCTGATCTGAATAATGTTTAAATAAAATTCTGATCATCTCTTGTCTTTTGGTGTAAGAATATTGATTAAATAGTTTAAGTATCGGACAAATACGTTAAGAGTTTCATTTTCAGGTATCTCTATATTTGGTATATAGTTAAAACGCAATTTATGAGGATTGATTAGACTTCAATTCCGGGAAACCCGTATTATAATATTTAACAACCTAAATATAGAGTATTATGAAAATATTCTTCACTAACGAAACTAAAATCAGCCGTTTTAGAATCCAATGGATTTGTTTCCTTAAAGAGAGAAAATTCTTTTTGCTTCTTTTCCTTTTTACTTCTTTTTCTTTTGAACTTTTTTCTCAGATCATTGTTACTGGAATAGTCAGGGATGCTACGGGATTGCCACTCCATGGTGTAACCGTAAATCTTAAGAGTACCGCTATAAGCACGACCACGGATAATGTGGGTAAGTATTCCATAACCTGTCCGGATCTTCAGGGTGTTTTGGTGTTTTCATTTGTTGGATATTCTACTGATGAAGTTTCTCTAAATAATCGAAATGTAGTGAATGTGGAATTGAAGCAAGGCGATCAGGCTCTGAGTGAAGTAGTGGTAACGGGATACACAACCCAGCAAAAAAAAGATATCACAGGCTCTGTTGCTGTAGTAAATATGAAAGATATGAAAGCAATACCAACCGGTTCAGCAGCAGAAGCATTACAAGGTATGGCTTCTGGTGTTAATATAATTCGATCTGGTGCGCCCTTTGCTGCCAGTAAAATCTTAATACGGGGAATAACAAATTTTGGTAATACCAATCCCCTTGTTATTGTTGATGGGATTGAACAAAATTTGGAGCTTATTAGTCCTGAAGATGTCGAATCAGTGCAAATTTTGAAAGATGGAAGTGCTGGTGCAATATACGGTTCAAGAGGAGCAAATGGAGTTATTTTAGTTACCACAAAGAGGGGAGAAACAGGAGCACCGGTAATTTCTTACGAAGGTTCTTATGGAATCCAATTCCCCCACACCGGTAACCCATATAATTTGCTTAACCCAACCGAATATATGCAGATCTATAATGAAGTATTTCCTGGGAATCCATTATTCAAAGATGGTTTCCCTGAATATACTTATCGGGGGCCGGCAGGTGCGGGTGTTGCTTTTGAAGGAGACCCCAATATAAATCCTGATTTATATTTTTTGGAAGCACCTAATAAAGGAAAAAATTATGTTATTTATAAAATGAACAAACAGGGAACTGACTGGTTCCATGAATTGTATAAAAAAGCATCGCTTACAAGAAATAATCTTAATGTAAGTGGTGGTGGTGAAAAAGCAAAGTATTTCTTTTCACTTGGTCATCTTGACAATGAGGGTACTTTAATAAAAAGCTTCTTGAAAAGAGAAAACGTCAGGATAAATACTGATTTTAAAATCGGAAAAAATTTCAAAATTGGTGAAAATTTGAATGTAGTTCATTCCCGTATTGGAAATATTTTTGGTTCGACTGCTCCAAATAGCTTGATGGCAATGATACCTCTAAAAGATATCAAGGGAAACTGGGCCGGATCTTTTGCGGGATCTTCACTAGGCCAGGGGTCCAACCCTGTTGCTGCTCAATATCGCCATATAGACGATGTAAATTATAGTTTGAATGTAATTGGAAGTGGTTATGCTGAACTTAATTTTTTAAGAAAATTCACGATTAGAACAAGCCTTGGGTACAATTATGGTCAATCCTATGTTAGTACGTTTAATCCTACCCCCTACGAAACAAGTGAAACTAATAATGCAGAAAACCAACTTTCAATAAGTTCAAGTTATGCTGTTACAACTACATTTACCAATACCTTAAATTATAGAAATACTTTTTCCAGACATGACTTTTCAATTTTGATAGGATCTGAAGCAATTGAGGCTGATGCACGGGGCCAAAGTGGACTTAGTAAGAGTCTCTTTTCTTCAGAGCCTAATTTTCTTTTTTTGGAAAATGGACAGGAAGGGACAAACTCTAGCAGTATCGCAACGACCACTTTGTTTTCTCTTTTTGGTAGAATAGATTATTCGTATAATAATAAATATTTGTTTAGTGCTACCGCGCGAAGGGACGGTTCGTCACGATTTGGAGAGGGTAAGAAATATGGTGTTTTCCCATCCTTTTCACTAGGGTGGAGGGTATCCGAGGAAGAATTCTTAGAAAACATAAATTGGATAGACGATTTAAAACTGAGGGTTGGTTACGGAGTCCTGGGCTCTCAAAGTAATGTTAGTGCAAATAATCAATATACTTTATTTTATAGTGGACGGGGTTATCCGGATGCTGTGGATCATTACTATGATCTTGCGGGAACCGGAAGTTCTGCCTTGCAAGGCTTTGGCGTTCAGAGATACGGAAACCCATTTACAAGTTGGGAGGAAAATATTATAACAAATATTGGATTGGATGCTGCGATACTAAACAGGAGATTGGAGTTTTCAATTGAATATTACAAAAAGTCTATTAATGGATTGTTATTTACGGAACCTCTGCCTGCTGTTGTCGGGGACGCAACGGCTCCTCAAATAAATATTGGAGATATTCAGAATACCGGAATAGATTTTTCGGCCATGTATCATGGAAAAATTGGCAGGCAGTTTACTTATTTTATTAGGCCGAATATTACTCATTACAAAAATAAGATTGTCCACATTCCCGATCCGGGATATTTCGATGTAGGCGTAGTACGCAATGAGGAGGGTTTTCCGGTAAGTTCATTCTTTGGATATAAAGTTCTAGGTATTTTCCAAAATGATAATGAAGTTGCATTAGCTCCAACACAAACGGATGCTCTTCCCGGTCGGTTTAGGTATGCGGATATAGATGGTAATGGGAAAATTACACCTGACGACCGTACTCATTTAGCAGACCCTAATCCTGAGTTTACTTATGGTTTAAATTTAGGATTTACCTATAAGAATTTTGATTTTTCAGCTTTTGTTTATGGTTCTCAGGGCAATGAAATATACAATTCTTTACGTAGGGCACTTGAGGATATGGCTCTTTACCCTCAGCAAGGTAAGAGTAAGGACCTGTTAAAAGCATGGACTCCCAAACATCCGGAAACAAACATTCCCAGGATTGGGACCGTTGCCTCTTTTAGTACTTATGGGGTCAATAATTCATATTTTATTGAGGATGGTTCCTATTTAAAACTTCGATCTCTAATACTGGGGTATACCTTAAACCGGGAATTTTTAAAAAATAAGATTAACAAATTAAGAGTTTATTTACAGGCAGCAAATCTTTTCACCTTTACCAAATATAGTGGTATAGATCCGGAAATCGGGGGGAGTTCTGCCGCATTTGGAATAGGTAGTGGAAGTTATCCAACAGATGAAACTAATATTATTCTTGGTCTTTCAATAACACTCTAAAAATTCCTGATCATGAAAATCGGATATAAAATTACAATTTCAGCATATCTGCTTCTAATAATTCCATCCTGTAAAAAGAGTTTTTTGGAAATACAGCCTTTTGGTTCATTAAGTGAAGAAATATTGGCCAACGAAGCAGGGCTTAATAAATTACTAATAGGCGCTTATGCTTGTGTAAATGGTGTAGCAGTACACGGAGGTGGTGCGGTAGCCTCAGATGCCTATATTTTTGGATGTGATGAAAACAGAATAGGTACTTCAATAGGTGCAAGTGAAAATGATGCCTTTCTGTGGGAAGCTTCAGGGGGAGCAGCACTTGGAGGCAATTCTCTTTTTAATGATAAATGGATGTATTATTATGGTTCTATTGGACGTACTAACGATATACTCAGGATAATGCCTGATGTTCAAAATACGGACCCCAAAATATTGCTTCAAATAGAGGCAGAAACAAAGTTTTTACGTGGATATTTTTATTTTAAGCTTATAACTTATTTTAAAAATGTTCCTTGGATAGATGAAAGCGTAACCTATGCAGAGAAAAATTACCTGGTTCCTAATAATGAAAATGTTTGGCCTAAAGTAGAATCCGATCTGGAGTTTGCGGCAGATAACCTGACCGAAACAAAAAGTGAAGTTGGAAGAGCTAATAAATGGGCAGCAAAAGCCCTTTTGGCCAAAACATATGTATATCAGTATAAATATAGCGAGGCGAAATCTCTTCTTGAAGATATCATCGCGAACGGGCAAACCTCAAATGGTTTAAAATATGAGTTGTTGGATCGATACAATGATAACTTTATTAGAAGAACGGCTAATGGGAGTGAAGGGGTGTTTGTTATGCAACAGTCGGTAGGAGATGGGCAATTAATTGATTACAGGGGAAATCCTTTGGATAAATATGGAGGTACGTATGGCGCACCTGCGAACGCAGGAGGCGCCGGTTGGATGCAACCTACATTTGATTTAGTTGATGCTTTTCAAACGGATCCTGTTGCGGGCTTACCGCTACTCGATACATACCAGGATTTGCCAATCCCTAATGACAATGGCCTTAGTGCCAGTAATCCCTTTACGCCTTATTCAGGTACCCTTGATTCACGGTTAGATTGGTGCGTGGGCAGAAGAGGAATCCCTTATAGAGATTGGGGGGTGTTCCCTGGAGGTTCATGGGTCAGAAGTCAATTTAACAGCGGGCCTTATGTTGCTATCAAAAATACGGCAGAACAATCAAGAGCAGAAACTGATAAGGGGTTATATGGCTCTACGAACAATCCTTATAATCTAATCCGTTTTGCTGATGTGTTATTATGGGCGGCTGAGTGTGAGGTAGAGGCTGGAAGTTTAAATAAAGCAGAGCAATATGTTAATATGATAAGGACTCGTGCAGCTAACCCAGAAGGTTTTGTTCATACTTATACAGACCCTAACGACCCTTTGAAAGGCTTTACTAACATTCCGGCTGCAAATTATAAAGTTGGACTTTATAATGGGCAATTTGAAGCTAATGGCAAATCTTATGCCCGGAAAGCAATATTCTTTGAAAGGAGGCTCGAATTCGCCATGGAGCATCATCGTTTTTTTGATTTGGTCCGTTATGATGGTATTGAAGGAGACAACTTTGATGTTGCCGCCACATTAAATAGTTTTATGCAGCGTGAAAGAGATAGAATCTCTAACCCGGTAAATCTATATAAAATTGGCAAATTTACTAAAGGGAAAAATGAAATATGCCCCATACCACAGATTCAAATAGATCTCAGTGTTAAAGATGGAGAGCCTGTTCTAAAGCAAAATCCTTTGTATTGAGTTTCGGAAAAGAGGTTTTCAGAAAGGTTATTGAAGATTCTTGATGAACCCGCTGTATAGGCCTGTTAAGTCAAGATATATGTTTACTAACAGTAGGCTTTAATGTCTGAAAAAAAATTAAAATGATTTACAAAAAGAGATTTATTACAGCTTTTGTTTTGATAGGGACGGTTGTTCTGTCTTTATTATTTCAACCTGCGGTTTCCCAGAACGTGATGATTTCATCGGCAGATATTAATTCTATAAAAATAGTATCATCAGGGGAAGATGTTAGTCCAATAGCCCAATATCTGATAGACTATCTGAAGTCAAGGACAGATAAAGTGGATGGCTATATATATAACCAGATTCAGAATGGATCAAAAACGTGTCAATTTGTTTTGGCTACGGAAAAGAATATCAGGGAGATACCCGGTGCTGACATCAGTGCAGTTTTTGCATCTGATGCACATCCGGACAGTTATATTTTGGATGCCGGACAGAAAGCAGGAAAAGGTAAGATATATCTTATTGGGAAAACGGCATTTGGAGTGCGATCTGCGGTAAACAGATTTATATGTAAAATGATTAATGATGGCAGTAGGATTTACCTAAAACCAGGTAGGGAAGAAAAGAGTCCTTTTATTAATACCCGGCTGGCAATGATTGCCCCCACACCAAGAAGGCAGATTCAGATCGGGTCGGTTTTAGACGATGCAAATTATGAATTATGGAGTGAGGATCGTTTAAGGGCTTATCCCGAACTATTTTCCCAATTTGGATTTTCAGGAATTCAGGTATCTGAAATTCAGGGTTATGGTCATATATCCGGGTTGTATTCAAAAATTGCCCAGAAGGCCGTCAGGACCTTGGCTCAGGAGGCGAAAGCTCTAAATATGTATGTGTCTCTGGATCAGTGGGGAGATTGTCCTTTTGTGGAAGGAGAGGCCTATTGCTGGGAGGACTTTGAAGATAAAAAAGTTCTGGTTACATTTTTCGAGGGATTAGCAGAGCGATATGGGTCTTTAATAGATAATATTTATATACACATCGGAGATCCGGGAGGGGCGACGCACAAAGGATGTACTAAATTTAAGACGCCGCAACTTTTAACCAATGGGGTGCTCAATATTTTTAGGAAAAAGAATCCGGAGATAACAGCTACGATGAGCACCTGGGCAAATACTGAATTCTGGAAGCATAGCCCAGTCCCTGTTAACCTGGATAACTATGCCGTATATTTTCAAAATTTGTCAAAGGATGTGCTTTTTGGGCAACCTATACCTGATGGCGCCAAATTTCTTGATGATACCTGGATGCCAAAAGATATAGGTATAGCCCTTCATCGCACATTCAACCAACAGCAAGCGGATGTGCTTCAGAAAGCCGGGAGGCCTGTGGATGTGTGGGGATGGTACATTGGTGATATGGAAATGCATAATAACATTACGTTAAATACAGAAAATATTGATAAATATTACAGGGCTCTCCCGAAAGGTGCCTCTAAACAAATCAGAATTCAGACGATTGAACTCTGTTTTCATGGGTGGCCACAGATTATCAATACCTATGCCGGGGGGCAAAAGATGTGGGATCCGTATAGAGATATGGGAGAAATTGAAAGAGAATTTTGTGCGGCGGCTTTTGGCCCCATGAATTCCGAAGTGATGCTTGAATTATACCGTGCATGTGCAAACCCCTGGGATTACAACGTAATGGAACATGCAGACCAACATTTACCCAAGCCTACCGATATAGGAACGCAGTCGGGAAATATGCGGATGAAGAATTTACTTACGAAAGTGGAGATGGTGCAATTTCCTGAAAACTGGAAACCAAACTTTTCATTTCCGGTAAGCGTTCAGCGATATGTGGATATGCTCACTGCAAGACTTCGTCTATTACTGGCATACTCAGAGGCGATGATGGAAGTCAAACAGGCAAGAGCGTCTGGTCACAATGATCAAATCGCGGAGATAAAAAGGAAGGCAATAGAAAATCTTCCTCATCTGCCAATTGATCCATTGTACCAAAGTGAGTCTATATCCAATACTCATTTTGCATTAAAAGACTGGAAAGATTATATCAATAACTTATAGTAGAAACAATATCTCAATAACGATTTTAAAGACAGAGGAAATGATAGGAGTTATCTTGCTTGTTGGTTTTTAAAAAATTACCAGACTTCTGTCACTTTTATTATTGAAAGATGATAAAGGGAGATGAAATTTAAATAAATTTATCTGATATTCTAATTTAATAGAGTCCGATAGACTTCAAAAATCTAAATTTAAAATTAAATGAAAGAGCATCAATCCAATCCTTTTTCCAGAAGATCATTTTTGAATTCCATAGGCATAGGAGCAGCGGCTATTGGGCTTCAGCAGATAGGTTGTTCTACCTCAAAACATTCAAAGAAAGGCGGATCTACTTTTGACGCACCTAAAATTGCCGGTTTTGAATCATCAGATGAAAATGATGCAGATCATGCGGGCTGGCAGCCGGTCTCTGATCGAAAAATCCGGGTCGGACTGGTAGGATATGGACGTTCCCGTTTTTCAGCAGCATTTTCTTTTCAGGATCACCCCAATGTGGAGGTAGTAGCTGTGAGCGATTTGTTGCCCGACCGGTGTGCTGCTCTGGCAAAGGTTGCCCGTTGTTCCAAAACTTATCCGTCGCTTGAAGAGATGGTTAAAGATGAAAGTATCGAGGCGGTATTTGTAGCAACAGACGCTCCAAGCCATGCAAAACATGCAATTGAAGTACTCAAACATGGCAAACATGTTGCAGTTGCGGTTCCTGCCGTTTTCGGAACACTGGAAGAAGTGGACCAGTTGCGGGATGCGGTCAGGTCGAGTGGAAAGAAATATATGTTGTTCGAAACTTCGGCCTTTCATGCAGACAATTATGCCATGCGACAAATATATAATGCAGGAGGGTTTGGAAAATTAATCTACTCAGAAGGAGAATATTATCATTATTCACCTGAATCATTGGACTCATATAATGGCTGGCGTATTGGAGTGCCACCTCAATTCTATCCCACACATTCTAACGCCTATTATATTTGTGTAACGGGTGGGAGTTTTACGGAAGTGTCATGTCTTGGAATGAAGAGTATTCTTAAAGACTTTCAAAAAGACTCAAATAGATATAATAATCCCTTTGCTACAGAGATAGCCTTGTTTCGTACAAGTGAAGGTGGCATGTCGCGTATGGCGGTAAGCTGGGATACTGCTGGCTTTGGTAATGAAATCGGCCGGGTTCGCGGAGAGCGGGGATCTTTTTATGAGAAGTATGAAGGTTTGGAGAAATCGTTACCAGGTATTGTCCGTCCTCCGTTACCTAAGAGCGTGTCTCCGGGAGGACATGGTGGTTCGCATGGCCGCCTTACTGATGAATTTATTACCGCAATTCTCCGGGATCGAAAACCATTAGTGGACATCAATATGGCGCTTAATCTGACGGTTCCGGGCATTGTCGCGCATCAGTCTGCCTTGAGAAATGGAGAACTGATGAAAATTCCACAATTTAAATAGAGATTCATTTTATATTTTATGGAAAGAAAAACTTCTCAAATCACCCGGCGTAAGTTTATCAGTATTGCCGGAATAACTTCTGTTGCAGGCGCTGTTGCACCCCGGTTTGCTTTTGCCGGGCCATTGGATACGGATCGGAAAATTCGAATAGGGATAATTGGCGGAAGATTCGGCGCCGGATTCTATTTCCATGAACACCCGCAGTGTATTGTAGAAGCGGTAAGCGATCTTCGTGACGACAGGCGTGAGCATCTGATGAAGGTTTATAAATGTACAAAGAGTTATCCTTCTCTTGAAAAACTTATATTAGATCCAAAGATTGATGCTGTCTTTATTGCAACAGAAGCGCCTAATCATCACCGTCATGTGATGGCTGCGCTTGATGCAGATAAACACGTGTTGTGTGCCGTACCCTGCGTGATGACGCTTGAAGAATGTGAAACGATGAGAGACAAAGTAAAAAGTACGGGTCTTAAGTATATGATGGCAGAAACCAGTTATTACAGACAAAATACGATATCGGTTCGGAAGTTTTATCAGGAAGGAAAATTTGGTCAGCTTATAAGTTCGGCAGCCGAGTATAATCACCCGGGGCTGGAGGTTCTCTTTTTTGAAGATAGTGGCGCCGCTACATGGCGTCATGGTTTTCCCCCTATGAACTATCCTACTCATTGTACCGCCTTCCTGATTTCAGTTACCGGAGAAAGGCTCACAAGTGTGAGTTGTATGGGATGGGGAGATAACAGCCCGCTGCTTAGAAATAATATTTATGATAATCCTTTCTGGAACGAAACTGCCTTTTTTGAAACCAATAAGGGTAAACCATTTCGTGTAGAAGTCAATTGGAAAGGGGCTTATCGGGGAGCCGAACGAGCCGAATGGAGGGGTTCTGATATGAGTTTCTTTTCGCCTCATGGTGAGGACGGACCGTCCACTATTGTAAGAATATCAGATAAAAAAGGACAGGATGATGCAGGCTTTGTACAGGGAGCAAATATTGTCGAATCCTACAAACAGCCATCATGGTGGCAGACAGATATGTTGCCTAAACCATTAAGGCATGATAGCGGACATGATGGCTCTCACACTTTCATCACGCACGAGTTTATAGATGCTCTTGTTAATAACCGTCAGCCGGCGATAAACATCTATGAGGCTATTGCCTATACAGCGCCCGGCATTGTGGCACATCAGTCTGCATTAAAAGGCGGAGAGAACATGAAGATACCTAATTTTGACTAACAGATTTATTAAATCAAATAATCCTTAATATTAAAACAGAAAGAGGA
>CAZFGP010000040.1:0-27894 GCA_964518685.1 uncultured Terrimonas sp. | reverse complement strand
CGCATGAAAACGGACGGATACAACTGGTGGCAAAGACGGTTCAAACACATGAGCCATTACTTTGATGCCTTCCGCATAGATCATATCCTTGGCTTTTTCAGAATATGGAGTATTCCGGAACACGCTGTTGAAGGTGTTATGGGACATTTCGTACCCGCTCTTCCCGTGGATGTTAATGATCTTACAGAAAAAGGAATATCCTTTGATTACAATCGGTATTGTAAACCCTACATTACAGATGATGTTTTAGCTGAAATAGCCGGTAAAAACAGAGACCTGATTATTGAATTTCTTGATCGGCAGGAAGATGGTTCCTATACTATTAAACCCGCCTTTTCTAATCAACGATTAGTGGAAGAATACTTTGCAACTCAAAATGAAGCGCATGTTCATTCTTCCTTGCTGTCCATCCTGTATGATCTCATTTCTAATGTGATTCTTATTGAAGAAGAAGGCAGCGAACAAAAGCAATTTCATTTTCGTATAGATATAGAACATACTTCTTCCTTCCGGCATCTTGACCACCACACTCAGGAACAACTCAAAAGTTTATATCTTGACTATTTCTTTTCTAAGCAAGACGATCTTTGGGCAACGGAGGCCATGTACAAACTACCCGCCTTAAAAAAATCTACCCAAATGCTGATTTGCGGAGAAGATCTGGGTATGGTGCCTCATTGTGTTCCCGAAATAATGAGACAAACCGGTATTTTAGGCCTCGAGATTCAGCGGATGCCGAAGCAGGAGGGTATTGAATTTGCACAAATTAACCGGGTTCCCTATCTGTCTGTGATCACTCCTTCGACACACGACATGAGTACCATTCGCGGCTGGTGGGAAGAAAACAGAGGAAAAACCCAACGGTTTTTTAATCAGGAAATGCAACATCCCGGACAGGCGCCCTATTATTGTGAGCCCTGGGTAAATAAAGCAGTTGTTATCCAACATCTTTATTCATCTGCCATGTGGAGTGTCTTCCTTTTACAGGATCTCATGGGCATAGATGGAAAATTGCGCAGGGAAGTCCCACAGGAAGAACGCATAAATGTGCCGGCTATTCCCAGGTACTATTGGAGATATCGCATGCACCTGACCCTTGAACAACTGTTGAAGGAAGACGATTTCAACAATGAACTAAGGAGCTATATCCGCTCCAGTGGCAGGGAGAAAAGCTAATATTCAGCCGATTCGTACAAATCTGTAATTTGCAGCACCCACTTATTTTTTAGACGTTCAACTTTTATCATGGCTATTCGCATCAAATATTATCAGAATAATTTAAAATTCAAATATCCTTTTACCATTTCCAAAGGAACGAAAACCCATCAGTCTTCGCTTTTAGTTGAATTAGATTTCAACGGCATTTTAGGTTATGGTGAAGCGCCGGCTATCAATTACTATGGTATTACGGTAGAAAGAATGATAGCAGACATAGAACGAAAAAGGGCATTTCTGGAAAACTATTCCTTTACCCACCCCGACCGCTACTGGCATTATCTGCACCATCTTTTCCCACTCAACCCCTTTCTGATAGCAGCGCTGGATATTGCCACCTGGGATATTTATGGCAAATTGAAAAATCAACCGCTCTTTGAACTTTGGGATACCAATATGGCAAATGCCCCCCTAACGGATTATACTATCGGCATAGATAGCATAGAAAAGATGCAGCAAAAAATGGAGGAGAAACCCTGGCCCATATACAAAATAAAATTAGGCACCAAAGAGGATATCGCGATTATGGAGACGCTGCGCAAGCATTCCGATGCCACTTTCCGGGTGGATGCAAATGCCGGATGGAGTCTGGAAGAAGCATTGGAAATACTGCCGGTACTGCATAAGCTAAACGTGGAACTGGTGGAGCAACCTCTGGCAAAAGACAATTGGGAAGGCATGAAGGTATTGTATGAACAATCTCCCCTGCCACTCATTGCCGATGAAAGTTGCGTTGGCGAAATGGACGTAAAAAAATGCCGGAATCATTTTCATGGTATCAATATCAAACTCACCAAATGCAGTGGTATCACTCCTGCGCTAAGAATGATTGAAGAAGCCCGAAACCTGGGACTGAAAATAATGATAGGAAGCATGAACGAATCTACGGTAGGCTCGGCTGCAATTGTGCACTTATCTCCCCAGGTCGATTATATAGATGCAGACGGTCCTTTGCTGTTGGAAGAAGATATTGCAACCGGATTAGATTATGCTGCTGGCAGAATCGGTATAGCAAACAAACCCGGACTGGGAGTGGAGTTGAAAAACTAACCCATTATACCAGACCGGGCAGATCAACCATATTGTCCGGCTGATTACAGTTCCTTAACCTTAATATTCTTCCAGTTTACTTTAATACCTCCGCCATCATGGATCTGAAGCGCAATAAAGCCATTTCCTTCACCGATCTTCTGATCTTTCAGATGAATCATTTCATGGCCGTTTAACCAGGTGGTTACTTCATCTCCAACCACTTTAATTCTGTAGGTATTCCACTGGCCAAATTTCAGGTATTTATCCTTTTCAGTTTCCGGCTTTATCAGCCAGCCACGTCCATAGGATTCATAAATCCCGCCAGTATTATTACCTGGAGGCGCTACTTCTGCCTGCCAGCCGCTGATCTTTACTCCATCAATAGAGGAGCGGAAGAAAACACCACTGTTGCCATTGGCAGACTGTTTAAACTGTAATGTAAGGTCGAAATTCTTGTAACTTTTGTTGGTAGACAAATAGCCATATCCCTTGTCGGGGCCACTTTCACAAACCAGCTCTCCTTTATCTACATACCATTTTTCCGTTCCGTGAATAGTCCAACCTGTCAGGTCTTTGCCATTAAAAATGGAAACGGACTTTTGTGCAAGAAGTGAAGAGGCGCTGAATATAAAAGTCAGCGCAAAAATTAATATTTTTTTCAATTTGTTATTTGTTTTATGATGATAATTAGGTTCCAAAATTTATTAAACCCGAATATTACGGTACTCTTTAAGAGTACCTGCTGATCAGTTTCTTGCCACAGCATCACTCCAACTCAAATTTAAAATCATAAATCCCGAATCTTCTTACACCAACATCGTAACCGGGTTCTCCAGATATTTTTTGAAGGTTTGTAAAAAGGCAGCTCCCACTGCGCCATCCACACTTCTGTGATCGCAACTCAGGGTAATCTTCATTACATGACTTACGCCAAAACCATCACCCTTTTTAACCACCGTTTCTTTGATCCGCCCAACTGCCATAATAGCGCTGTCCGGAGGATTAATGATTGCCGTAAATTCATCAATATCCATCATGCCCAGATTGGAAATAGTAAAGGTATTACCGCTGAATTCATTGGGCTGTAATTTTTTACTACGGGCTTTCCCACTCAACTCCTTACTTTCTGCAGCTATCTGGCTCAGGGATTTCTGATCAGCGAAACGCACTACCGGCACAATCAATCCGTCTTCTATAGCTACAGCTATCCCTACGTGAATATGGTGCCATTGCCGGATGCTTTCATTCATCCAGCTGCTGTTAACTGCCGGATGCTTTCTCAGCGCCATAGCTGCGGCTTTCACCACCATATCGTTGAAACTGATTTTTACCGGACTCACCTCATTCATCTGCGCCCGTGCCGCCATAGCATTATCCATCACAATTTCCATAGTCAGGTAAAAATGCGGCGCACCGAATTTACTCTCACTCAGCCGGCGGGCAATAGCCTTACGCATCTGGCTTAGACTTACATCTGTATATCCTTCTGTTCCCGGAGCAGCGCTGAATGTGGCAACTTCTGCAGTTGTCGGCGTTGCAGCAGGTTTAGTAGCCGGCACATATTCATCAACATCCTTCTTAATAATTCTGCCTCCATCTCCACTACCCTGAACCAATTTCAAATCAATTCCTTTTTGTTGTGCAATTTTTTTGGCAAGTGGTGATGCTTTTATTCTTCCGTCCCCGGTGTCTTCATTTATAACAGTTTCAGCAGGTGCAGTAGAAACCGCAATTGTACCTTGCTCTTTGTCCGGAGACGATTGGGTAACCTGCTGATTTTTTAGGGAAGCTATCAAAGCCCTAACGTCTGTTCCTTCCTTACCTACAATAGCAATGATGTCGTTTACTTTTGCCGCCTCTCCAGCCGGAGTACCTATATACAGCAAAGTGCCATCCGCATAACCTACCACTTCCATGGTAGCCTTATCAGTTTCTACATCTGCCAGGCTATCATCACCTTTTACCTTATCGCCAACCTGCTTATTCCATTGAACAATTTTACCTTCAGTCATTGTATCACTAAGCAGGGGCATGCGAATTATCGTTACGCCCAACTGTTCCGGCGTTACTGAAGGCACAACAGCAGACTTTTCTTCGATAGGGGCTGCCACCGGCTTTGCATTGCTTACGGTTTTTGAAGATGCAGACCCTGCTGCTCCCAGCAGTGATTTATAATCTTCTCCATCCTTACCCACTATTGCCAAAATACCATCAACTGGAATACTCTTTCCTTTTTCCACTCCTATATATAGTATGGTTCCTTCATTATAGCTCTCCAATTCCATTGTGGCCTTGTCCGTTTCCACATCCGCCAGCAGATCCCCAGGCTTTACCTTATCCCCAACTTTTTTATGCCATTCCACAATCACACCTTCTGTCATGGTGTCGCTCATTCGCGGCATTTTAATAACCTCAGCCATACTATATATAAAATTTAAGTTTAAGATGTATTTGGAAGATCGAAATTAAGGCAAAAAGCGCAAATGGAATATTCCTGTCTATTGTATTTCAAAGATGAATTTATAAATATAATTCTACTCAATAATCCAGTTCAAGTTTTAATCTCTCCCTGAGCTCTTTTACCATGGGGTATTGTTCAATCATTTTTTGATATTGCTCCCTGCTGGTGAGCGGCCGATCCTGCAATTGCATTTCGGTTTCTGTCTCTACCACAGAAATGGTATATGCTAACGACCGGTTATTAAAAAAAGACTGCAGGTGCTCTATCAGAGCGGCGCGTTCCTGTTCAATAAACTTTTGTTGAATATTACTTTCTACCACAATGTCAAAATTATTATCATCGGTAATTTTCAGATGAGCCAGTTTAAAATTGGTGACTGCCGAATGATTCTTTTGCCCGGTTAAGTGTTGAATATATGCCTCCCATGCTTTTTGCAAACTGTCCATAGTCAGGGGTGTTATGGCTACTTCCGTATGCAATTGACTTTGTGCTATCTGTTTCCGGATTTTGATTAATGCACCCAGGGTGGGTGTTGGTGTGGCGTCTGTCTTTCCCGTCTCCGGATTTCTTACCGATTTACTATTGGGTTGAGGAACAGAATGAAGACTCTTTACCTTCTCTTCAGTAAGCGTATTGACCTCAATTTCCAGTTTCGGTCCGGATTGAACTTCTCCTGCCTTCTTCTTTTGAGAAATGGTTTCTTTAACCGGAGTCTTTGCGCTTTGCACCGGAGCTTTTATACGCTTAAAAGCTATGGGTTTATACGAATCAATGGATTTTTTTTTTACCACCCCGTCATCTTCAGCCCATTCAACGGCCTGGTTTAAATAGGTTAATCTTATTAATGTCAGTTCAACATATAACTTCTTGTTACGTGCTCCTTTATATCCAATTTCAGCTTCATTTAAAATGTTTAAAGCGCTGATCAGCCATGCAGGAGACAGTTTTTGTGCAGTAGCCAAATACTTTTCTTTAAAATTATCCACCACCTCCAGCAGTCCTGCTATTTTTTCATCTTTGCATACCAGCAGGTTTCTCACAAACTCAGAAAATCCATTGAGTACCAGATCGCCTTCAAACCCTTTTTGGTTAATATCATCATATAACAACAAGGCGGATGCCAAATCCTGAACCTGCATGGCATCCATTAATTTAAAATAATAATCGTCATCCAAAATATTCAGATGCTCCAGTGTATTCTGATAACTGAGTTCCCCGTTAGTAAAGCTCACGATTTTGTCCAGGATACTCAGGGCATCCCTCATACATCCTTCACTTTTTTGGGCAATTACCTGCAGTGCGGCTTTTTCAGCCTTTATGCTTTCTTTATCACAAATCTCCTGAAGATGCTCCACCGTATCTTCCGGTGTAATTCTTTTAAAATCAAATATCTGGCACCGCGACAAGATGGTGGGTAAGATCTTATGTTTTTCAGTAGTGGCTAGAATAAAAATTGCATATGGAGGGGGTTCCTCAAGCGTTTTCAAAAAAGCATTAAATGCCTGTGAACTCAGCATATGAACCTCATCAATAATATATACCTTATACTTACCGGCCTGTGGCGCATATCGTACCTGTTCAGTCAGAGTTCTGATATCATCTACCGAATTATTACTTGCAGCATCCAACTCATGAATATTAAGTGAGGCGCCGTCATTAAAAGACCGGCACGAAACACACACATTACACGCTTCCCCATCCGGCTGCATATTTTCGCAGTTGATGGTTTTAGCCAATATTCGGGCACAGGTAGTTTTTCCTACCCCCCTGGGCCCACAAAATAGAAATGCATGTGCTAGCTGATTGTTCTTAATTGCATTTTTTAAAGTAGTAGTGATATGAGATTGCCCTACCACAGTAGCAAAGGTTTGCGGGCGATATTTACGCGCCGACACAATAAAATTATCCATTGTATCTCCAATTCTGTTATTGCAAATGTACGGGAATGAGAAGAAGGTTCAGCCTCACCTTGCTGTCCATAGAAAAAAGAAATTATCATCATTTATAAAACCATGATGTACTACGACTTACGGGCAACGATAACGATTCCGGTCATGTGATTGCTATATCTGCGAAACACTTTTCGCATTTCCAGAATACGCCTTCTCGCAGCCGGATAAATTAAGATGTTAAAGGCAATTTTAATCGTTCTCCAAAAGCCTTCATCATCAATGATGCGTTTGGTTTCTAACAGACTCATAGCATTGGTATATACCTGAACAATGCTGAATCCTTCCTGTTCCAGGAGGCTTCTCCATTCCTGTTCTGTAAGTGGTCTTGCATTCACCTGAATGGTTTGGGATAATTTTTTCTGAATTTCAGCTTTTACCTCTTCGTCTAACTCATCAGGCGCTAATCCCAATTCATGGATAGCATATAATCCGTCTTTTTTCAGAATCCGGTGTGCTTCCCGGATAATTTCCAGCTTGCGATGATCTGCCTGCATGGTAAGCATCGCTTCACCGTACACTTTATCTTTATTTTCTGTCTGAAGATTTGTATGAGCAGCAGTACCTTGAATAAAGGTTACGTTCCTTCCCGTTATTTTTTTTTGTAAAGCGTCTATTGCATCAGCATCAGCGTCTACACCTATATAGGAATGAGGGTTGTTTTGTAGTGTAAGAGAAGCGGTAAACCCTAAACCCGGCGCAAACTCTACCACATCATCCCGATCCGAAATCTGCAATGCATTAATGAGTTTTTGAGTAAGTTCTTTTCCGCCGGGGCGAAGCACTTTTTTCCCCATTCTGGCTAATAGCCAATGACCCTGAGCCTTATTGAAATTAGTAACAATCATTTGCTTTCTTTTATTCCCTTTTATGCCAATAAACTAATCTTCCCGGTTAACCCAAAATTCTGTGTCTGTCAAGCGCATTATTTAGGTATTGGTCTCAAAGCTAAAAACATCAGAAGAATAAAAGACATAGCCATCCTTTATTTTTCGGAAAACGAAAACTAAATTCCCGATTATATACAAAAACCAGAGAGATAAGAATGGAGGAAATATTTGTTCTTAGATTGCTATCTGTTCAATTTTAAATTTCAGTAATCCGGCGGGTGCCCTTACTTCAGCCACTTCGCCTACCTGCTTTCCCAAAATTCCGCGTCCTATAGGAGAGGTTACAGATATTTTTCCAGCTTTTAGATCTGCTTCCTTTTCGGAAACCACCTGGTAAGTTACCGTTTTCTTTGTATTCAGATTGGTCATGGTAACCTTAGTGAGAATGCTCACTTTGCTGGTGTCAATCTGATCCATTTCTATTATACGAGCATTGGCTAACTCCCCTTCTAATTTAGCGATTCTTGCTTCCAATATGCCCTGAGCTTCCTTAGCTGCGTCATATTCTGCGTTTTCCTTCAGGTCTCCTTTCTCTCTGGCTTCAGCAATGGCTCTTGAAGCAGCAGGACGATCCACACTTTTCATTTTTTGCAATTCTGCTTTTAGTTGTTCCAGCGTTTCCTGGGTGACATACATTACTTCACTCATAACTGAGTTTTTTATCCGATTTCAAAAATAAAAAAATAACAACGCTTCAGACGAGAGCCGTCTGAAGCGTTGCAAACAGGTATATTACAAATATAGAAAAAATTATGCCACTGCCGCTTTCCCCCACAAAAAAAGGATATATTAAAATTTATTACGGCGGGTTATATGTTCAGCTTCTTCACTATTATTTCCGACATTTTAAAAAAAGCTTCATGGCTATAACCCGCAATATGAGGCGTCAAAATAACATTAGGCTGTTCTGCCAGCCAGGTTAACTGCTCTTTTTCTTCCGGGGAATAGGTGTCTAATTTTTCATTTTCCAGCACATCCAATCCCGCTCCGGCAATTTTTTGAGTTTTCAGCGCCTTTATTACCGCCTCGGTGTCATGCACTTTCCCGCGGCAGGCGTTTAAAAACCAGGGTTGTTTTTGGAGAGAAGAAAAGAAATCATCATTAGCCATATGAAAAGTTTCTTTGGTTAAGGGTACATGCATACTAACCACATCGGCATAACGGGCTATTTGTTCCGGCCCTGCTTCATGTATTTTACCTCTTGCAAAACCAAATTTATATTTATCATAGGCCAGAATTTCCACATCAAAAGAGGAAAGCAGTCTGGCAAAAGCTCCTCCCGCATTTCCAAATCCTATTATACCTACCGTTTTTCCTGTAAGTTCGGTACCCCGGTTTGCCTCTCTTATCCATTTGCCCTCCGCTACTTCCCGGCTACTCGTACAAATCTTATTCAATAGAGAAAGTAACACGCCCAATACGTGCTCTCCTACCGCATTACGGTTGCCCTCCGGACTGCTTTCGCATTGTATACCTCTGCTTTCTGCAAAAGCAACATCAATCAACTCCATCCCGCTCCCCAGTCGCCCTATCCATTTGAGGCTGGGGGCCTTCTCCAATATTGCCCGGTCTATTTTCAAACGGGTAGTAACAATCAATCCCTCTATTTCTGCTATTTTTTCAGACAATTCTTCATAACTGATTTGTGGTGCATAATCCACAGTATAGTCTTTTTGCCGGAGCGTTTCCAAAAGCCAGGGATGCACCTTAGCCGTAATTATAACCTTTCTCATAAAATTTATTTCATCAAACTAACAAGATCAACAAAATCCCGCACACTCAATTGCTCTGCTCTCTTGTCAAAAATCGGGTTTTTCAGCTTTTCTTCATCAAACAAATTTCTGACCGCATTACGTAAGGTTTTGCGACGTTGATTGAATGCCGTTTTTACCAATAAGAAGAACTTCTTTTCATCCTGAATGTGGTATGGCTCTGATTTAGGTCTCAACCGAATGACGGCACTTTTTACCTTAGGCGGTGGTGTAAAACACTTTTCATGAACTTCAAACAAATAATCTACCTCAAAAAAAGCCTGTACCAATACACTGAGGATGCCGTACACTTTATTGCCAGGCTGGGAAGCTATCCGGTGGGCCACCTCTTTTTGAAACATTCCAACCATGCCTTCCACTCCTTCCTTCCAGTCCAAAATCCTGAAAAGAATTTGCGAAGATATGTTATACGGGAAATTCCCAATGATCATGAATTTTCCTTCAAACGGGCGCTCTGCTTTTAGAATGTCCTGATGAATGATTTTCCCTTTTATCTGTGGTAGTGTGTTTTCTAAAAAAGATATCTTCTCTTCATCAATTTCAATGGCTTTAAAAGAAACATCCGGAATAGTTATGAGATACCGGGTCAGCGCCCCTCCGCCCGGGCCAATCTCCAGCAACTGATGAAAGGTCTGTTCTTTGAGAACAGCAATAATCTTATGGATCATATTTTGATCATGAAGAAAATGCTGCCCCAGGGATTTCTTAAGTGTGTACATGGAAAGGCCTAAAAATACGAAAAGCAGTTACAATCCCGTACATTCGCAAATCAACACAAGAACAAATATGTCTACCCCAAATATTAAACCCATAATTGGCTTCTCCTGCGGCGATATCAACGGAATAGGAATTGAATTGATTATTAAGACTTTCTCCGACAGCAGGATGCTTGATATCTGTACTCCCGTTATTTTTGCCTCCAATAAACTAATCAATTTTTACAGAAAGACGCTGCCGGATATCAATTTCAGTTTTCAGAATCTGAGAGACCCTTCAAGACCCTTTGCGCGGCAGATTAATTTGTACAACTGCTGGGAAGAGGAAATCAATATCACACCAGGTCAACTCACAGAAGCAGGGGGTAAATACGCTGTAAAGTCACTTCTGGCCGCATCTCAGGCATTAAAATCAAAACAGATACAGGCGCTCGTTACAGCACCTATACATAAGAAAAATGTACAGTCGGCCAGCTTTAATTATAGTGGACACACGCCCTTTCTAAAAAACTTTTTTGGTGTGGAAGACGTGGTGATGCTGATGTGTGCAGAGAATATGCGGGTAGGGCTGGTTACTGAGCATGTACCCATCAAAGAGGTGGCTGAACATATAACCCGGCAGGCTATTTTGAAAAAGTTATTGATTTTGAAAGAGAGTCTGCAAAAGGACTTTTCCATAGACCGGCCCAAGATCGCCGTCCTTGGACTTAACCCTCATGCAGGTGATGAAGGATTAGTAGGGAAGGAAGAGGAGGAACAAATTAAGCCGGCAATTAAGGATGCCAAACACAATAACCTCCTGACCTTTGGACCCTATAGTGCGGATGCTTTTTTTGCAAGAGGCAGCTACGGGAAATTTGATGCCGTATTGGCAATGTATCACGATCAGGGTTTGATTCCTTTTAAGTCTCTGGCGCTGGGAGAAGGAGTAAATTATACAGCCGGACTACCGGCTGTTAGAACTTCCCCAGACCACGGCACAGCCTTTGATATTGCCGGCAAGAACAGGGCGGATGAAACCTCTTTCCGACAAGCTATTTATACAGCTGTTGACATCCTGCACCAACAAAATGAATACACCATCAATCGTGCTAACCCGCTGAAACGCATGTCAAATATAGTATTGACTAATGCGGAAGATGAAAAAATAGAAGAAACAGGCGATACAGAAAAATAGGTCTGCTTACTCTAGGAAATTATCACTTTCCCGATAAGCTTTTATAACGGCCAGTTCACCTTCTTTTCCCGGTTTTGAATTGCCGTGTTCCATCCCCATAACACCCCGGTATCCTTTGTCATAAATATATTTAAACACATTCTTATAATTGATCTCCCCTGTGGTAGGCTCCTTTCTTCCCGGGTTGTCGCCAATCTGAAAATATGCAATTTCATTCCAGGTTAATTCAATATGTTTTATCAGGTTACCCTCATTTTTCTGCATATGATAAATATCATATAATATCTTACAGGAAGGGCTGTTTACTCCTCGGCAGATTTCATAGGTTTGAGTAGAAGTACGCAAAAAAAGATTCGGGGTATCGCTCAGCGGCTCCAATACCATAATAATACCATGAGTCTCCAGTATTTCTGCCCCTCTCTTTAGTGCATCAATAACATTGCCGGTTTGAATGCCAATAGGCAGATTCCTTTCAAAATCACCAGGTACTACCGTTACCCATTTGGCATTCACCCGTTTTGCCACTTCCACAGATTGACGGCATCCTTTCAGAAATACATCTGTATGTTCCGGCTTTCCTGCAGCCAGAGTATTGGCGCCATTACCACCCTTGGGCACCACAAATACACCCATAGTCATATTCAGCTTAGCAAGGGTTTGTCCAATTTTATTTTGCTGATCAACGCTTCTGCCGGTCATACCATTATCCTCAATAGACCTGAAACCCTGATCGTACATATATTTTATCTGATCAATGAAATCGCTTCCTCCATTATTTTTAAACATGCCATCATGCGGTGCATAATCCATATTAAAAGTTTTTTCTGCCGATGGCATATTATTTAAAGCCTTATCATGGTTACCGGCAAATACACTGGTTCCAGCCAGGGCAGAGGCGCCGGCTAAGAATCCCTTTTGTAAAAAATTTCTGCGTTGCATAATCGTCCTTTGTTTTGAAGGTTAAAAGTAAGGCAAATTGATACAAATATTAAATCAAACTTACTCCCTGCCTTATAATTCAATCCGGAACCTCACAAATCTTTGAGGCAATAGGATAAAAAAAATCAGCAATGTTTTTCTCATTCAACATAATGCTAAATTTGAGTTCTGAAGGAAGAAATCGCGCCTCATTATTAATACTTTTCTTAACTTACACCCCTCTAAAATATATATCTATTGTGATAAAGACAGGATTTTTCTGTGCTCTGGTCAGTCTGACATTTTCTGTTAACGGGCAAGACAACATCTCAGGAAACCTCACCGCTTACGATCAAAAAGTTCCTGGTACCGATTTAAATTTAAGAATGGTTCCTGTAAAGGGCGGAAGTTTTACCATGGGGAGTGATGCTTCCGATAAGTTGAAACAGCAGGATGAAACACCCGCCAAAAAAGTTACCGTATCCTCTTTCTGGATGGGCGCATATGAAGTGACGCACGATATATTTGATTCCTTTTTTCGGGATGAAAGTACCCCGGTGGGTACTGAAGTGGATATCGTAACAAGACCCACCCCGCAATATATTGATCTGAGCTGGGGAATGGGTAAAACCGGAGGTTATCCGGTAAACAGTATGAGTCAGGACGGCGCTCTAATGTTTTGCAGGTGGCTCTACAAGAAAACAGGCATCTTTTATCGCCTGCCAACGGAAGCCGAATGGGAATATGCCTGCCGCGCAGGGAGCACTTCGGTCTATCCCTTTGGAGAAAACGCAAAGGAGTTAGGCAAATATGCCTGGTTTAAAAGCAACAGCAAAAAGAAATACCATAAAGTAGGAGAGAAATTACCCAATGCCTGGGGTCTATACGATATGTTAGGCAATGTATCGGAATGGACCCTGGATCAATATGACGAAAAATATTTTGAGACGATTGGAAACGATGCGGTTGATCCGGTTATACCGCCAGGGAAAAGATATCCGCGAAGTGTACGGGGCGGAAGTTTTGCAGATGACCCCGGAGCGCTTAGAAGTGCAGATCGCCAACATTCAGACCCTTCCTGGAACAAAAGAGATCCGCAGATTCCCAGAAGCCGGTGGTGGCTGACAGATGCCGAATTTGTAGGTTTTCGGATTCTCCGTCCCGAAAAACAACCTGCACCATCGGAAGCGGAGGAGTTTTATAACAAATACCTGAACATAGATTAAAAAATATCCAAACGTTTGCTAAATTTTTAAAACAAGTTGTATGAATAAGAATATTTCTTCCGCAAATCAAACAAGAAGATCTTTTGTAAAAAATTCCTCTCTCCTTGCCGGAGGACTGATGGTTGCTCCTCTTTTATCTAAAGCCAACTATTTCTCCGGCGCCGATGATACGATAAAGATAGCGTTAGTGGGATGCGGCGGCAGAGGCACAGGAGCTGCAACTCAGGCTCTTTTAACAAAACAGAACGTAAAGCTGGTAGCCATGGCTGATGCCTTTCGTGACAGACTGGATAGCGCTTACAAATCCATTTCTAAAGAAATTGACGCTAAAAGAATTGACGTACCGGAAGAGAGAAAATTTGTAGGGTTTGACGCTTACGAAAGAGCGATTCCATTGGCTGATGTTGTAATTCTTGCCACCCCTCCCGGATTCCGTCCCATCCACTTTGGAGAAGCAGTAAAATGGGGAAAACATGTGTTCATGGAAAAGCCGGTGGCAACGGATCCTGCAGGCGTACAAAAGGTACTGGCTATTGCAGCCCTGGCGAAACAAAGGAGGCTGAATGTAGTGGTCGGACTTCAACGTCATTATCAGAACTCTTACCTGGAATTATTTAAGCGTAAGAATGTAATCGGTGACATTACTTCTGCTCAGGCCTGGTGGGATGGCGATGGCGTATGGGTTCATCCCCGCAAAGAAGGGCAAACCGAAATGGAATACCAGATGCGTAACTGGTATTATTTTAACTGGCTTTGCGGAGACCATATTACTGAACAGCACATCCATAATATAGATGTTGTCAACTGGTTCAAAGGTGCATATCCGGTTAAAGCTCAGGGCATGGGAGGAAGAGAAGTGAGGACAGGAAAAGATTATGGAGAAATCTTTGATCATCATTATGTGGAATTTCATTATGCTGATGGATCTATCCTCAACAGCCAGTGCAGACATCAGCCGAAAACGATGAGCAAAGTAGATGAACTTCTTATTGGTACAAAGGGAAAAATATTCGCGGGCGCTGCTAATATTGTGGATCATAAAGGAAAAATATTGTACCAGTTTGACCGCAAAACAGAGAACAATCCTTATCAGACCGAACACGATGAGTTATTTGCAGCAATAGCAAAAGGAGAATATAAGTTCGCCGATGCTGAAAACGGGGCTAAAAGCACCATGACTTCCATTCTTGGACGCATGGCTACTTATAGCGGAGAGATAATAGATTGGGATAAGGCGCTTAACTCAGGAATAGACATTCATCCTAAAGAATATGCCTGGGATGCCACTCCTCCAATAGTTCCGAATGCAGATGGTTTCTATCCGGTCGCTATTCCTGGAGTAACCCGGTATTTTTCATAATGTCATTTTAAGAGGACGAGGAAATACCTCTAGCTTTGTTGCATCAGCCTAAACTGGTGTATGATGTATTGTTTAGTACGGTAAGGCAAACCATACATCAGTTTGGCAGGCAGCAAGGTATACAGATGGGTAGGATTGCTGTGCTGCATACCTCGGGTCAAAGCGATGAGTGCTGTATTTAATAATGAGTTTATGCAGGAGCTTCCGCTATAAAGATTATGCAGGCGGGTGTGGTTCCACCGGCAAAACAGGAAACCAATATGAAGGACCAGAAAATATGCATATCAACATCTACGGGACAACCACACTTCCATATGGTTGCGTACGAAATCAATATAATCATTCAAATCCGGCCAATTTTATTGAGTTAACCAGCCCCTTGGTATAAAACTCAACTTTCCAAACCCCATAATGGATAACACCCCCTACGCTTCAGTCAACAAAGGCTTAAATCGAAGTTCCGCTTCTCTACACTTCGTTTACGCCCTATATGTTGATGGCTTTCGTCTAAACCTGACAGGTTAACGCCCTGTGCCTCGAAATTACTTTTCTTGCCGTTTAATGCACGCTTACAATATCAAGTAACCCCTTACCGTCCCTTACATAATAATCAACGGCACTGCTATATAACCATTGTTCCGGAAACGATACAAAACCGGCGCGTACCGGATTTCCGTGAACGTAGATCGTTTTTTGTTCCAACATACTATAATCTTCCAGAAGTACAGGATGATTTTCATGCCGTCAGAACTGATAATGATAGTTGGTTTTCTTCGCCAAACCGTTTGCTTCAAAAATTCTCAGCATCCAGTCCTTCCTGCTCTCTTTGTGATTTTTTATGATCGCATCAATTATTTTCAATGCAGTAAAGCTTTTGATATTTTTCAATACCATACCCGGTTCATTCCTATTAATGCAGGAATAAATCAGGTGGGAATGATTGGTCATTAATGCCCGGGCGTGGATCTGCATACCGCTGCTGTCCGAAGTCTCCTGACTTCGGACTTCCTATGTTCTCGCGCGGAGTCTGTCCCGCTATAACTATCCCGTTTTAATTCTTTGCCCGGCAACTCCCTCGCTTGGGAGAGACGTTGACGGGAAGGAAATTTAACATAGCTCTATGTATAGTACATAGGCTCATTTAGGGAGCAACAGGATTAAGAGGGTCGTATTTTAGTGTTGCCTGTTTTGTAGTGCCCACTTCGTAAATAATTGCAGTTATTACTCCTCCTTCTCCAACTTTTATGCTCAACCTACGATTGTTTGCCTCATCTTTCAAATCTATTGACATCACTCTATCGCTTTCATCATCAATACTACAATCTTGTGCCATACTTTTATTAAAAGTGAAGAAGGAGTCTCCAACCGTTTGAATTTTTACAATACCTGCAGTGGTAATAGTTATCTTCTTTTTGCTGCCGTTAGAGAATGTCCCGGTGTAATCGTTGGTAACTGAACTGACCTTGAAATAAGCATCTATCTCAGGGTATTGAATAAAAAAGTCCTCACATTTTACTTCATCCGGTTTATTATCGTTATCCTTCTTACACGCAGTAAAAAGGGTAAGTATCATAGCAAATGTCAACAATTGTAAAGCTGCTTTTTTCATGATTTTTGTTTTTGTTATTTAAGATTAATAAAACTCTGTTTTAAATTATTTGTCTTGCAAACAACGGCAGGATACAGCGCGATTCTTATCATGAGGAAGCCCGCCACCGAGCATTTCATTAGAACTGAAATCAAGAAGGCGAGTTGCTGCGCCATGAGCATCTATCTCCGTTGCACTCCACCATACACCGATACTACCGTAGTCAATAATTCCACCATTCGAAAATAAATACCCTCCGGGTAATGCGGTAAAGCCACTTTCGTTTGTTCCTTCTGTTTTTCCACTTATGTTTTTTGTCCATAAGCCTGTCCCATCTGTACTATTTCCAATGGCTTTCATTTTTTGCCCCGCTTTTTCTGCGCCTAAATAATTCTTTAATTGTGTCCACTCTGCATCAGTAGGGATATGCCAGCCTTTCGGACACAGCTTCCCTGTATTTACCACGTACCAACTATAAATTTTACCATATAGCTTTTCTTCTTCATCCGATATAAAAGAATATGCTTCGCCATTCATAAAGACAAACCCATCGTTTTTGATATAAGGTATTGGCGTTCCATCGTTGTATCGGGTAGTTCTTAGGTTCTCTACCAACCAGGTTTGCTCACCGATTTTTACGGTGGTATATTTATTTCCATCAATATCGGTAACTACTCCATCAGGAGGTTTGAGTTGCGTTTCTTTCTCTTTTTTACAACTTGATAGTGCTATTAAGAATGGTATGAGAAGCAACAATACTACGTTGCATTTGATTATTTTTTTCACAATAGAACGGTTAAATTAGTTATTTTATAAAGTTTAAGGACGCTAAAAGTCATAGCAGCCTAATTGAGACATAGAATGCATCAGGAATTCTTCCTTATTTAATTTATTGCTTTTCTGAAACCTTATCCTCATCGAAACATATTTCCATCTTACCACCTTCTATATCTTCGTCGGTTTCATAAATCGCCTTGTGAGGCAAATTCATGTCACACAGCTTTAGGTTACGCAAGGTATTCCCGTCTTTAGTACCTGAAATTAGTAATACAGAAGGACGGCTGAAATTAGCTCCATCTCCGCCGGAAGTGTTATAATGACGTACAATGGTAAACTCATTTGCTGAACCTGTTATGAACTGAGAGAGAACCCAACCGAGGTAAGGAAAATTCACTCCTTTAATCTCTATAGATGTCCCGTTTTGGCTTAAAACGTTTAAGGTTGCTTCCTTTAAAGGGTTGTTTTCGATCTTATTTTCCCAATGTCCGTTACCACCTGAAGAAAAATTATTCTTATCAAATGTCAATGGATCAATTTTCCATGACCCTACTATATTGGGCGGATTATCGCCAAGGTGAATTGGAAAGCCTAATTTCACAGCCTCATCCAAAAACTTGGCGGCTGCAATCTCTGTTAATTGGGCGGGATAGTCTCCCCCTGCGTTTGGTTCTATTGTTTCTTTTTTACAACCGGTCGTTATAAATAAAGAGGCAACGAAGGAAAATAATAAAATGGAAAATATTTTTTTCATGTTTTTACTTTTTAAATGAATAGATTTCCTTATCTGTATTTTAAATCGTAAAAAGGATTAAAAGGTCAACAACATTTATCCGATATTTCTGAATTTTCTGAGCTTTTTTATCAAGGTCTGTCGGTTGAGGGTTGAAAATCACCGGTTTATGGGCGTCCCAACCTGCCTGGTTAACATCCTGTATTTCCAACATTTCCCTTATCTTGCAGCCTTAATTCTGGTATATGTCTGATAAAAAGCCTCACGGGTTACAATTCGGTAAGGAAAACTATAAATGGATGGCTATTGGAGCGGTTGTTATTATACTTTCATTATTCCTGATGGCTGGAGGCAAAAGCCCCGATCCTAAGGTGTTTGACGGTAATGAAGTATACAGTACCCGCAGGATTACGATAGCGCCTGTGTTGCTGGTGTTGGGATTGGTGATTGAAATGTACGGGATTATGCGCCCACCGCGGTCTGCAGCAAAATAACCGGATTGAACACACGAATAAATCTTAAAGGTGCGGTGGGTTTCCATCGCATTTTTCAAATAAAAGGACTCCCAACATCACTTATTTTGGGATCAACATGTTAAGGGTATAAAAAACTATTTCCTGTACTAATGAGTATTATCCAGGCTATTATAATTGCAATTATTGAAGGCATTACAGAGTTTCTTCCTGTATCCTCTACGGGACATATGATTATTGCCAGTTCGCTAATGAAAATTTCGGGAGATGACTTCACCAAAATATTTGAGATTTCAATTCAGCTTGGCGCTATTATGTCTGTAGTAGTATTGTATTGGAGAAAATTCTTTGATTTTGCCAGGTGGCAGTTTTATGTGAAACTGGGTATCGCTGTGATTCCTGCATTATTATTGGGGAAATTGTTTTCAGATGCGATTGACGAATTACTGGAAAGTCCTGCAACAGTGGCCATAGCCTTATTGGCAGGGGGTGTTATTCTGCTTTTTATTGACCGGTTGTTTAAAACGCATACTGTTATTGAGGATAAGGACATTAGTTATGGGAAGGCCTTTATTATTGGTATTTGGCAATGTCTGGCAATGATACCCGGAATAAGCCGAAGCGCTTCGAGTATTATTGGGGGTATGCAGCAGAAACTTTCCCGTACGCTCGCAGCGGAATTTTCTTTTTATCTCGCAGTGCCTACGATGCTTGCTGCTACCGCGTACAAACTTGTACTAAAAAAATATCCTGTACCAGAAGGAGAAGTCAGGGGCTATGAATTGGTATTTAATAACTCGTCTAATACGGCTGCTTTTATTGTAGGTAATATCGTGGCCTTTATTGTGGCTACGCTGGCAATTAAATTTTTTATCAATTACTTGCAAAAACACGGGTTTAAATTATTCGGTATTTACCGTATTATTGTGGGGATATTATTGCTGGTGATGATCTATGCAGGGTATCTGAAATAATACGATCTCAAAACCATTTCCATTTCCATGCAAACTGCCCCCAAGAAGGTTATTAACGGTTGGGCGATGTACGACTGGGCTAACAGCGTATATAACCTCGTTATTACTACCACCATTTTTCCCGCATACTACGTTGGCATTACCAGCGCAGGCAACAGCAATGGGAAACATTACGTCAGTTTTTTGGGAAGACAGTTCATTAACACTTCTTTGCTCGACTACGCGCTGTCGTTAGTTTTTTTACTGGTTGCTTTATCCTCTCCGGTATTATCCTCCATTGCCGACTACCGGCGTAATAAGAAGGTTTATTTGCGATGGTTTTGTTTTTTAGGATCGGCAGCCTGTTGCGGTTTGTTCTTTTTCACTCCGGAACGGATAGAATTGGGCGTTATCTTATTCTCCCTGGCAGCCATCGGCTATTGGTCCAGCTTAGTGTTTTACAATTCTTATTTACCCGATATTGCAGCCCCGGAAGATCAGGACAGGATAAGCGCTAAAGGATATGCTCTGGGATATATAGGGAGCGTTTTATTGCAGATCATTTGCTTTGTCATTATTGTTAAACCGGAATGGTTTGGATTAGGTGGTGAGGATAAAACCTTAGGTGTACGAATTTCGTTTCTGTTGACAGGGCTGTGGTGGTTTGGATTTGCCCAGATTACATTAGGTGTTTTACCGTTACCCAGTCTGAAGGAAAGACGTTCCAGGAAAAACGTTCTTACCAATGGCTTTCATGAATTATCTGTTGTATTCCGGCAGTTAAAACAGTTGCCGGTGTTACGACGTTTTTTATTTTCTTTTTTCTTATACAGTGTGGGAGTGCAAACCGTGATGCTGGTGGCCGCAGGTTTTAGTAAAAAGGAAATTTTCCCTTTGCCGGAAGATGAACCCAAGCTCCTGTTTACGCTTATCCTGATTCAATTGGTAGCCATAGCTGGCGCTATTGTAATGAGCCGGCTTTCCAAAAGGATAGGTAATCTAAACGTCCTTGTGGCTGCAGTATCCCTGTGGATCGTGATTTGTATTTTCGCCTATTTTATTCAAACCCAGACAGCGTTTTACATTCTGGCGGCGGGCGTTGGATTGGTGATGGGCGGTATTCAGTCTATGAGCCGGAGTACCTATTCTAAATTCTTGCCGGAGACAAAAGATACAACTTCTTTTTTCAGTTTTTTTGATGTTACGGAAAAGATAGCCTTGGTAATTGGTTTATTTTCTTTTGGTTTGCTGGAAGATATTACCGGAAGTATCCGCAATTCAGTGATTGTATTGATTGTATTTTTTGTGCTGGGACTCTTTGCGCTGATGTATACCAAAAAGGCGGTCAATATGAAAAATGCGTCAATCGTTTGATCCATGCTATGGACTGTAATACCAAAGTAAAACCAATTTGATAGGTGAAGAGATAGGAATCATGTTGCCCGGAACCCGAAAGTTATAGCGCGGTTAGAATTATTTTGGTGAGTAATAAAAGCCAGGTTAGAATCCTACTCCATGCGTTTTTCTTATCAACCGGTCTGTGACAGCGGGGAAGGGACGGATGGTTCTGAAAAAACAATCTGTGAACCATTCCCGCCCGAGTAATTGTTGTATGAATCGTCCGGTTATTATTCTCTGCCTAAAGGCGGCGTTCCAGTTCAACTGGTAGGCGGCGTTCATGTCTTCCCTGCTGATATGATTTTCCAGGAATAAACGAATTTGTTGAAAAGCAATTTTGCTGCCGTGCATCGCCATGCTCATACCATTTCCACTCAGGGGAGGAATCATGCCGGCGGCGTCTCCCGATAATAATATGTGATTCTCTATTTGTGTTTTGTCCTGAAAGTTCACCTGCGATATGGTAAGGGGAGATGGATAGAGGAAAGTGGATGAGGAAAAGATTTTCTCCAGGTAGGGATTTTTCTGTAAGATTTCTTTTTCTAAACGATCTATAGAGTGCCCGTTCCAACTCAGATTTTTTGCTGTTGTCATATAACAAAGACAATACTTTTCATCTTCAATACGCGACAGTCCGCAATACCCGTTATTAAAATTATGCAGTGCAATGGTGTCCGTAGGGGAATCCGTTTTTATGTGGTATTTCACGGCAACATAATTGTGTGATTTGCCGGGTTTGTCTTTAATAAAATCGCGGTTCAGTTTTATGTCCAGATTACTTCGTTTCCCAAAAGTGCCACAAACCAATCGGGCATTATAGTGCAAATCTCCGCATTGTACTTCGGAATAACCTTCATGCGATAATATGTTGTCAACCTTTGTTGCCTGCATAACAATAACACCTGTATTTTGTGCCAGCGTTGCGAGAGCAGAATCCAGTTTATACCTGCTGATGCCAAATCCACCCAACGGCAAGCGGCGTCGGATATCTGTTCCGGATGGGGATGTTAATAACAATCTGGAGATTTTGGGCAATGACCAATGAGAAAGAGGCAATCCTAATCGTTCTAAAAAATCCCAACTTTCCATGCTCACATATTCGCCACATACTTTGTGAAACGGATAGCGTTCTTTTTCGAACAAAATAACTTTAAAACCTGCTTTGGTTAACTGTATGGAAAGACAGAGACCGGCTACTCCGCCGCCAATAATGGCAACATCGTATGAAGCGCTGTTTGTCAAAACCGTACCGTTAATAGCCATCGAAAAGCCCATTTCCATTCTAACGCATAAGGGTATATGCCAGCCTGATGCATTACCCATTGCCAGTCTTCCCTGATGAATCCCCGTCGTACAGAAAGCGGTGCATCATGCTTCACCAGGTAGCTTTTTGAAAACAGTGTTGTAAGCCATTTTATTAAGTAATAAGCCATCGAATTTCGATGGAGGTCATTAATAAAAAATCCGAGTTTACTATTGTTTTTCATCCACTGCATCATTTGAATCAGGTGATCGCTGCTGAAATGATGACAAAACAAAGAGGAAAAAATAATATCAGGTTTTTGGTCTGTAAAATCTACGGCGTTATAATCTGAATTAATCCAGGTAAAATGAGGGTTCGGATTTCGCTCCATAGCGAAGTTGAGACATTCTTGTTTTTTATCAATGCCGGTGAAATAAGCAGGAATATTATTCTTTACGCACCAATTATAGAGCGCCCACAGATTGTCCCCGCCGCCACACCCGATCTCGCAGATATGAATGTTTTTTTTTATCTTACCCGAAAAAGGTAATATTTTTTTTAACCCTGCGATCGTAATGGTATGTCCTCCAAGCCAGGTATTAATGAAATCCAGTTCCTTCATATTCTGACAGATATCTTCGAAAGGAAGATCAGCTTTGTCCAGTAATTCTTGCTGAGTGGAACGGGACATATTTTCCAAAAAGATTATTCTTTGAGAAGTGGCACCTGCTTAAAGATAGTTAATTCTTTAGAATACTAATTTGAAATTGTGCTCCTCATTGCAATAGTTGTAGGTGATGGAAATGTTATACCCATCGCAAATGGCTTTTGTAATAGCCAAACCCAGTCCGCTGCTTTCCCTTTTGTATGGCGATTTATAAAACCGTTTAAATATCTTGTCAGGATCTAAGGCTTCATTTTGTCCTGAATTAATAATAATTAAAGCATTTTCTCTGAAAATAATTGTCACTCTTCCTCCATTATTGTTATGAAAAACAGCATTTCGAAGCAAATTACCTATCAGTATTTCAGCAAGAGAGGGATCCATCTCTTTAATTATTTCAAATTCTTCACTAATAGAAAGATGTATGTTTTTATATGTTATAGTTTCTGCTAAATCCTGAATGGTTTGTTTTACATTTTGATTAATATGAACAGGCTGGCGCTTCAAAAACTGCCCGTTTTCGATCTTTGAAAGTAATAATAGAGATTTATTTAGTTTGATCATCCTATTGATAATGTCCAGCATTTCCGATAAATCTGTTGCCTGGTCTTTATCAATATTGCCCTTTTCAATCAATAGCTCCAGTTTATTATTGACTATTGCTAATGGAGTCTGTAACTCATGAGATGCATTTCCGATAAATTGCTTTTGCTGATCGAATATTCGGGCGTTATGTTTCAATAATGCGTTTACCGACCTTTGTAAATCTTTAAACTCTTTGGTCTTTGTTTTAATTTCAGGCAACTTTTCACTGGTTCCAAATCTGTAATCCTGAATTTTTCTAAGTAACTCATAAAAGGGCTTCCACAGTCGTTGCAATACGATATTGTTAATCAGAATAATGGTTAATACCAGAAAACCATAGAGCCATAAGATACCCAAAAGTAGCCGGTGAATCAATTTGTCTTTTTCAACCATCGGGTTGATAATCTTCAGTTCATAATACCGTCCGTCATCTTCAAAAGCGGTGCTGAGCATTCTTGCAGGACCTGCTTCTGGCATGGCGTCATCTATATCCTGAATATAAATAATCGTATCTTTAAATTTATCTCTATAGGATAATGCCTTTTCTTTATCAATCAGTTGGATAGCGTAAAATCCCTCCTCGAGATCGGTATGAGACAGAATTGCGGTATCCCTGCCGGCTTTAGAAATAATCTGTCTTTTGTAATTACTCAACCCCTCATCTACATTTTCTCTGATCTCTTCCGACATGTTGAAAAAGAAAACAAATCCCCATAATCCGATAATAGCTAAAATGGACAGGAAGGTATATATTATAGATTGGTTGAGGAGTTTCATTTTTCGCTGATACGATAACCGGTGCCGTAAACGGATTCAATTTCAACTTTCGCTCCGGCATCCCGTAATTTTTTTCTGAGATTCTTAATTTGGTAATAAATAAAATCAAAGTTATCGGACTGGTCAATGTTATCACCCCATACGTGTTCAGCCAATGCCGTTTTAGTTATAAGGCGGCCCTTGTTGAACAAAAAATAATTTAGAATATCAAACTCCTTTCGGTTGAGCGTCAGATCGTATTGGTTCACAAAAGCCTGCCTTTCTTCCAGATCCAGTTTCAGGTTTCCCAGATCCAGCGTGTTTTTGCCTTCCAGCTTATGGCGGCGTAAAACAGCTTTAATGCGGGCGTTAAGTTCAGCGATATGAAAAGGCTTGGTGATGTAATCGTCAGCGCCAAGATGGAGCCCGGCAAGTTTATCATCCAGCGCATCCTTTGCAGAAATAATAATTACGTTTTCCGCTTTCCCTTCCGCTTTCAGGTTCCTCAGGATATCCAGACCACTGCCATCCGGAAGTCCGATATCCAATAAAATGCAATCATATTGATATACACCAATCTTTTCGATGGCTTTATGATAATTTAATGCCGCCTCCACTACAAAGTTTTCTTTGGTGAGAGAGTTAGATAATGATCTGGATAACTCAGGTTCATCTTCTATTATGAGTATTTTCATAAAACCACTGTTTTGATTTTTGAAAGTACAATCCTTTTCTTTTTTGAAAATGGATTTTTCCATATCACATCTAATCCTAAATAATGGGTGGAGTGGGTCCGGATCAGGTTGTTCATATACCCCATGTTAAAGGTTAATGGAGTGGATTTGGGAGACAAAGAATAATAAATGGAAAAACGACTGTCTGCATATTTAAACGGACTCCAGCCTTTAGAATCTGATGCTTTTGATGTGGAAAATAATTGTTCGGAATAAAGCGAAAGACGATGCACCTTACTTTTAGAAAGTGGAAAAGCAACTTTTAACCGAAAGCGTGAACGTATCCTGAAGCTTTCGGGATAATGATTAAAATCGGGTGTATAATACTTTTGTATTTCCTGCCTGAAGGTGGGGGTTATATCAGCAAATCCCGTTTTTAATATATAAGAAAGTCTGCCATACAGCCTGAATTCCTGTTTGAGCGCCGGCAGGCTTTTTTCATAAGGCGCCTGGTCAGAATATTCATCCTGCCTGCGATAACTGAAAGCGAGGGTGGATTCCCAATTTTTGTGAAATCCTTTTTTAAATTCCTGATTTAAAATAATAATTCCCGGCCTGTACAAAGGATTGTAATTATCGGGGTTACTTGTTCGACCGAGTCCAAAATAGGATATAGATTGCCACCCTTTAGGATCAGATTTCTTTAAATCCTGCGTTACGCCAATTGCTATCCAACTCCCATTATTGGTTTCGCCGAGGCCGGGGGGAATGATCTGTCCCCGTGAGCAGATACCTCCCCCTATAAAAAAAAGAATGAGCAGAACTTCTTTTATGCTTCTGGAATTTCGCATTTTCAATTACCGGTCAATTCTTATGAATTCGCCATCTATTGTAAATTCCAGGTCAAGACCATTATCGAGTTCCACTTGCTGATTTTTACCTTCCAGTTCCCAGCCCGTAATTACATGATCCGGATAATTCAGGGATACGTATTGCCTGATTTTTTCCGGAATAACACTGTCAGGCAATTTTGAACGGCTGTCAATATCAATGATTTCCATCTTGCTGTTAAATTCAAGAGATATGCCGTCGCTGAGTCTTATTTCATAAGTCACCTTTAAACCCTCCTTATCCTTTTTAGCAGAAACGACTTTATTTCCTGAAAAATGAGTACTGATATAATTATCAATGGTGGCAGGCAGATGGGTGGGGCTGAGTACGGTTTCTTTTTTGCAGGAAAAGAATAAGAAGATAAGCAGCCCTACACCAAAAGAGCCTAATATTCTTTTTAAATTTTTCATAACACTAAGTTTTTAAAATTTAATGATCAATTCTTAAAAAATCACCTTTAAGAGTAAATTCAAGTTCAAGGTCGTTATCGAGATCTACAGATTGATGGGTTTTATTCTGCTCCCATTCGGTAATAAAGTTGTTCGGATAGTTTTTCTGGACATACCGTCTTATTTTCAGCGGAATAACACTATCCGGAAGTTTTGATTTTCCGTCAATTTTCTTCACTTTGTTCTTACGGTTGAATTCCAATTTAAGTCCATCGCTAAGGATGATTTCATGTTCTTTGGTCAGACCCTCGTAGTCAATTTCAGCCTGAATAACTTTATGATCGGGGAAATGAGTTTTGATATAGGTTTGAATCACGGCAGGGACTTTTGAATAGGGAATAATCTTATCCTGACCAAAAATGGATAGTGATATCATCAAGAAGAATGCCGTTAACGTGTTTTTGAAAAAAGAATTTACGTTCATAGTTGAAATTTTAAAGAATTTAATATATCTGTTAATGTGTTTTTAAGGATAGAAAATAATTTTAATCTCGTTTTTCACTAAGTTTTTCTCCAGATTCGCTGAAGACCAGATTCCACTCCCGGATGATGGATTTCAACTTAATATTATATGAAATCTCCCTTCCTTCGATGACTCGCTCCACCTCACTGATCCAATATAGTTTATAATCTCTGTTAATTACAAAACGGATGGCTTCCGGTAGGTTTTTCTTAGACATTTCCTCTTTATGCCTGATCAATAGCCCTTCCTTACTGTACCATGCGTTATGCTCGTTGTCTGAGGTTCCCAATTCAAATTCAACCTTAAAGTTTTCTCCCTTTCTTTCCCAATCCTCATCCTTAGCCTTAGGAAATGATTTTTGAAAATTGTTCCGGATAACAGACGGCACCTGACTTTTGTGAATATCCTGACTCTTGACAACCAGTACTGAAAAGAGCACAATTAAACTTAACCAAAAATATCTTTTCACATCGCGTTGGATTATTTACAGTGCAAAAAAATGAAGTGATTTTGGAAACAATTGGGAATAAATAAATTTTTAGCATCGGCGCTCCTTATTTTTACGAGGATTAAATCATCTTCCCGATAAAGGTCTCCATGGTAAGCCCCGGTCCGAAAGCCACCCCAAAAATACAATCGTTTTTTTGTCGTTTTTCTTGCATCATTTGTTTTAGTACAAATAAAATAGTGGGAGAAGACATGTTACCGTGCTCTTCCAGGATACGATAGCTAAGGGTTAAGTCGTCTTTTTTCAGGTGTAAACTTTTTTCTACTGCCTGCAGAATGCGTTTGCCCCCTGGATGAATGCACCAACCGGTGATTTGCTCTTTTGTTTTGTGCGCAGCAAGCAGTGCTCTGTTAATTAAAGATTCAAAATCTTCTTTAATGAGTTCAGGTATGTATCCGCTCAAAGTCATTAGGAAACCGGAGGAAGACAGTTCCCAGGTCATGTCTTTTTTCCCTTTGGGAATGATTTCTGAGTAGAAGTGTTCCAGTTTCAGCCCTGAGGCCGGGTATTGATCGGATGTAATCAGGGCGGCAGCAGCGCCGTCAGCAAACAGCGTACTCGAAATAATATTATCCGTAGAAGGTGTTTTTTGAAAGTGCAGGGTGCATAATTCGGTACATACGATCAACACTTTGGCAGACGTATCATTCCGGCAGATGCTGTCTGCGGTTTTTAAGGCATGAATTGCGGCATAGCAACCCATGAAGTTAATAGAGCTTCGGCAAATCGTTAACGGTAAATTCAGGAGGTCTACAATCTGCAAATCCAATCCCGGCGCACTCATGCCTGTGCAACTTACCGTAATCAGATGGGTGATTTGATGCAGATGCAATTTAGAAGTGAGACAGTTCTTTATGGCATCAGCAGATAAGGGTGCAGCATATTTTTGATACGCCGCCATACGTTGTTCCAGTGAAAGAAAGGTTTCCGGATTTTCTGCTCGGGGGTAAAAAGTCCATTCATTTTTCGGACGGCTGTAATCGGCCAATACGGAGTATCGGTATTGTATACCGCTTTGATAAT
>CAZFGP010000039.1:0-28278 GCA_964518685.1 uncultured Terrimonas sp. | reverse complement strand
GCTCTAAACCTCCCGAACCTTCGGGATGAGCTATGCTCCCAATATTTTAAAGAACATTCATCTATGCTCGTTTTTCAAACGGATTGCAAAGATAAGGGTTCAAACATTATAGCAAAATCTTTTTCATAAGATTACGGAAATATTCCTAACTCAGCATAACTCGTGGCCACCTTATTAATGGCTACAACATAAGCTGCGGTTCGCATGTCAGGAATGCCCGGATTCGCATGCCAGATATCTATGATTTCATGAGTAGCGCCGATCATGGTTTCTTCCAATCCGCTATATACCAAATCCTCTTCATCCGGACCGTGCAGAATAATCTTTCTCTCTTTATCACTCACCGTCTTTCCGGTCATCTCTTCCATTTGATGGAGTATATTTCGGTTTTGGTTTTCATTAAACCTTTTTTCCATTCTACCATACCGTACATGACTAAGATTCTTCAACCATTCAAAATAACTAACGGTTACTCCTCCTGCATTTAGATAAATATCGGGCACTACCAGAGTGCCTTTTTCAATAAAAACCTTATCCGCTTCGGGGGTAAGCGGACCATTGGCAGCTTCGGCAACAATTCTTGCCTTAATACGCGGGGCATTATCGCCATGAATAACATTTTCCAGTGCTGCCGGAATTAAAATATCACAGTCTAATTCTAAGGCATCAGCGGTTGCAGTAATATTAGTAGCGCCGGGAAAATTGAGAATACTGCCGGTTTTTTTCCTGTGTTCTCTTACCTCATCTTCATGCAATCCGTCTTCTTTGAAGATAGCTCCTTCATATTCTGCAAGTGCAATGAGCTTTGCTCCACCCTGACGGAAAAACTTAGCCGTATGATAACCAACATTCCCCAGTCCTTGAACGATCACTCTTTTTCCCTCAATGCCTAATGGCAGACCGGCTTTATCCATTATTTCTGGTATGGAACACAGTTCCCTGATACCATAAAAAACCCCCAATCCTGTAGCCTCTCTTCTGCCTCTTACACCGCCCTGAGACACAGGCTTACCGGTAACACAGCCCTGAGCATCAATTTCACTGGGGTGCAAACTGGTATAGGTATCTAATATCCAGGCCATTTCCCTTTCCCCTGTTCCATAATCGGGGGCTGGAACATCAATACCCGGTCCAATAAAATTCTTTTTGATCAGTTCATGGGTATAGCGGCGGGTAATCTTTTCCAGATCATAGCTGGTATATTTTTTGGAATCTATATTAATTCCACCTTTAGCGCCACCAAAGGGTACATTTACTACCGCACATTTATAGGTCATCAAAGCCGCAAGCGCCATTACTTCATCCAAATCTACCGTAGTGGAAAAACGGATCCCACCCTTACAGGGGCTTTTGTGATGAGAGTGTTGCACCCTATAGGCTTCAATTACTTCAATTCTTTCTCCAATCTTAACCGGGAACTGCATACGGTAAACAGAGTTGCATACTTTGATTTGTTCTAATATACCCGGATCCCAGGAAACGTATTTTGCGGCTTTATCAAAATTGGCCAATACCGCACCAAAGAAACTGTATTTCTGCGAGGATGACATGCGAATGAATGTTTTTTAAATTCTACAATTGAGTACAGAAAAGGAGACCCGGCATCATCTCCTGGGAGCTTTATTTTTGATTTTCTTTCTTTTCAATCCGGCTTATCTTTCTGTCAATACTGATTAGAAAAAGGAGTAATCCTATGAATACTATAGCCAGTACGGCTACGACCACGTATATTTTTCCGCTGCTGCGTAATCCATCTGCCATTTCCACTTTCTCCTGCGCAAACGCTACAGCTCCGGAAACAAATAATAAGACGATTAAAAACAACTTTCGGGCAAAAGAATTAAGCATGTAACAGGTTTTTGTCTTCTATTTTACGAATTCGGATGATAAGACTGCTGATCCATATCCCAAGCAGAATGAAACCGGGCACTGCAGCCGGCCAAAAAATCATTCTCATTCGGGTATCCATATCCCGTGGGTCTGCACCTGGATTTCCCATACCTCCCGGGTGTAAAGACTCCATCATTCGCGGGATAATCCATAAGGCTGGAAGCAACATTACAAAAGCAAAGATATTGTAAACAGCTCCTACCCGGGCCCTTTTGTCAATATCGGTAATTGAATTTCTTAATACAAAATATGCTGCATAAATCAGTAAGGCAATAGCAGCGCCTATTTGTTTAATATCATTACTCCAGGCTTTTCCCCAGGTATAGTTAGCCCATACTGCTCCCGTGACGATACCCAAAACCCCAAATACTATCGCAGTCGAAGCATAAGAGGTGGCTTTTATATCGCTTTCTAATTCAGGTTTTTTCAAAAAACGTATAGAATGATAAACTGAAATCCCACAAAGAGTCATCATGCCAAACCATAGCGGAACATGGTAGTAAATGTTCCTTATAGTTTCATTTAAAATGGCTTTTCTCGGTACATCTAAAAGTAAACCTCCGATAATTGTATATAAAAGCATGATAAAGCAGAGCGCTTTCCACCATGATTTCTTCATTCTTAGTTTAGATATTTAGAGAAGCAAACCTACGCCAATTTACCGAATGTGCAATGGGTTTTAATCTTTCCATAAAAAAGGAAACAGAATGACTGCCATGATGATTACAAGGGTATCAAGCCCACAAAGCAGCCAGATCATATCCGGGAGTGCACCTTGCTGGAAGGCTTCGCCCATGCCCGCCTTGGAAATGCGCATAAGGAGCAGCAATTGTGGAATGATTATAGGAAAGCCCATTATTGCCATTAAGGAGGCTTGCTGTTGTGCCTTGGCAGCTACAGCGGCAAGCATCGTAAAAACGAGACTGAGACTTATTGAACCCAGACATACAATGGCGGTAAACTGCCAGAAATTAACCAGTGGATTTCCCAATAACATACGAAATAGTAGCAGACTGGTAAGACTCATTATCAGCATGATTAGCGTATTATATACCAGCTTTGCAATAATGAACTGTTGAGGCCCCGCTATTGCATAAAAATATAACATCCGGCCGGGGGTTTCTTGTAAAAAACTTTTAGCTACGGCATTTACACAAATGAATAATTGGATCATCCAGAACAAACCATTCCAAACGTTACTTTCGGGTTGTTCCACCGCCAGATATAGAAGAAAAATGGAGGAGGTTACATATAATAGAACTCCATAAAAAGTATATTGCTGTCTGAGTTCCAGCAAGATGTCTTTTTTTAACAGCGTATGAATATGACGAATGGTATTCACGATGTAAATTTGTGATTATTTTTAGAGTGCGGTTTGTACCTTCACGAAAATTTTATCTAAACCCTTTTTACATTAAAAAAAGTCCAAAATTACCGGATTCAGATGGAACGTATAGGCGTTTTAATAAATAAATTAAATGAACTTTATCAGCAGAACGCTTCTGCCGATCAGTTAATGCATGTGGCGCTGATGCTGCAATCAGAACTGTCGTTGCCTGATAATCAACAGCAAAAACCTATTCGCAAAAAGGTGGCGGTAATGATGCCGGGAGGTTATGCTGGAACTTCGGTGACAAAATCATTAGACAGCGGAGACCAGGATTCGCGGATCTTTGAATCGGCTGGTCTTCAGAAAGACAGGACTTCCATGATGAATTTTGAAGAAGATCGTATGGTAGAGGAAGAAACTTATTCAAGACCTGTTTTTAATGTGATGGAAGACGTGCCTACCTTGGCTCATCAACCGAGGACGAAAGAGATAAATGAAGTCATTGGAAAGTCTGAACCTTCTCTGAATGAAAAGTTATTTGAACAGAAGAAAGAATTGGCTGAGAAGCTGACAGAAGAACCATTAAAGGATCTCAAAAAAGCAATTGGCGTAAATGACCGGTATATTTTCATCAGTGAACTTTTCAGGGGAGACGAAGCTATGTATGAACAATCTCTGAAAACCATAAATCGTTTTTCTATCTACCCAGAAGCCGCCTTTTGGATTTCGCGTGAATTAAAGTTAAAGTTGGCCTGGCAGGATAGCCACCCAGCTGTTAAGCAATTTGATCAATTGGTGAGAAGACGATTTCTTTGAATATATTCCATTATTATTTTTGTAGCACCAGCATTATCGCATACAAATTGACTTGCTGCCTGCCCTCGTTTTCTAAGGATTTCCCTGTCCTGTAGCAAAATATTTAGTTCGGTTTCCAGTTCTATTGCATTTTCAATACTTATCGCTCCGCCTGCTTCTATCATATCTATTGCTTCAAAATTTTGGTGATATACCGGGCCAAAAAACACAGGCTTACCGTATACTGCAGCCTCCAGAATATTATGTAACCCTGTCTCGCCAAATCCACCTCCCACATAGGTAATATCGGCATAACGGTATAAACGCGAAAGCATACCAATATTATTGATGATCAGGGTGTTTACATGGGCGGGTATCCCTTCCTGAGGGTTAGCCGGAACAATATCCGGGTCTTTAAAATAGTTTTGCCATTCGGAAAAAAGAATAGAATCAGGAAATCTCTTTTGTACGTCACGTATGTTCTCTTTATCTACCTCGTGTGGTGCAATAATGAACCGCAAGGCGGAGTGATTACGCACGAAATGGGTCCATTCTTCTTCATCTTCCGGCCAGGTGCTACCGGCGATAATAGTAGTATGGCCGCTACAAAAAGCTTCTATAGGAGCTATTGGCTCCTGGGATTTAGCAATTTCAAGCACCCGGTCGAAACGGGTATCTCCGGCAGGAGATACGTTTTGTTCAAAGCCTTCTTTTTTCAGGTATAGGGCAGACGATGCTGACTGTACAAAGAAATGAGTGAAGCATGCAAACAACTCTTTCCGGTACAGGTTGTAAAAGTTGTTTCCTTTTTTAATAGTGCCGGATAACAACAATAAAGGGACTTTTCTGCTCTTTAATTCCTTCAGGTAATACATCCAAAATTCATATCTTACCCAAAGTACCAGCGTGGGATTTATCATTTGTACCAGTTGCCGGGCATTCGATATTGTATCTAAAGGAAGATATAATATCAGATCGGCACCCTTATAGTTTTTCATTATTTCGAATCCCGAAGGAGAAAAGAATGTAAGTACCACCTTCGATTTTGGATAGGATGTCCTGATTGCTTCCAGTACCGGTCTTCCCTGTTCAAATTCCCCCAGGGAAGCACAGTGCATCCACACGATAGGAAAATTATCATTTGGTAAAACTTTCAACTGTTTCTCTAACCTCCTAAAGAAGTGCTTTCTTCCTTTATTCCATAGCTTTGCTTTAGGATTCCATAATGAAGCCAGTTTTATTGCAAATCCATAAACGGCAATAAACAGGTTATAAAAGATTGTTATCACTTTTAACAGAATTGAAAAATGATACAAAACTAATACCAATTATTTATCCTATCTATATTTTACTATTTTTGCACCCGTTTTAAAAAATGACCGAATGCGACCTATTCAGATGGTGGATTTAAAGAAGCAATACGAGCACATCAAAGAAGATGTTGACCAGGCTATTCACGATGTTTTAGATAGTTGTGCTTTTATTAATGGCAAACCAGTCACAGATTTTGCAGAAAATTTGGCTGAATACCTGAATGTAAGATACGTCATTCCCTGTGCCAACGGTACAGATGCGCTGCAAATTGCTTTAATGGCATTGGGGTTAGAGCCGGGAGATGAGGTAATAACACCTTCCTTTACCTATATTGCCACTACTGAGGTGATTGCTCTGTTACGCTTAAAGCCAGTTTTTGTGGATGTGGATCCCCAAACCTTTTGTTTGTTGCCGGAAGAAATAGAAAAGGCGATAACACCCAGAACAAAGGCCATCATTCCTGTACATTTATACGGGCATGCAGCCCCTATGGAAGCCATTACCGAAATTGCGCAAAAACATAACTTATATGTTGTAGAAGATAATGCACAGGCGATAGGCTGTGATTATATCTTCAAAAATGGACTGAAAAAGAAAACCGGTACCCTCGGCACTATTGGTTGCACTTCCTTCTTCCCTTCTAAAAATTTGGGTTGTTATGGAGATGGAGGCGCCATGTTTACGGATGATGAAGCTTTGGCAGAAAGACTAAAAATGATTGCCAATCACGGGCAGAAGGTGCGATATTACCATGAGATGGTGGGTTGCAATTCCCGATTGGATACCCTGCAGGCTGCTGTGCTGAAGATTAAGCTGAAAAAGTTGGGTCAGTATATTGCGGCACGACAAAATGCTGCCCAATACTATAACCAGGCTTTTTCAGGGTATGAGCAGATTATCACGCCATTTGTTGCAGATTATTCGGAACACGTTTTTCATCAATATACCCTGATTTTAAATGGAGTAAACAGAGACGGGTTAAACCAATATCTCGCTGAACATCAAATCCCTTCTATGATTTACTATCCGGTGCCTGTTCATCAGCAAAAAATGTTTGCATCCTTTGGCGGTGGTGAATTTCATTTACCTCAAACAGACTGGCTTACGGAGAGAGTTATTTCTCTGCCTATTCATACTGAATTTGAAACAGAACAACTTGAATTTATTACACAACACGTAATAGCTTATATAAATAAATAATCTTTTTACTAAATGAAAATAGCAGTAGTTGGAACAGGATATGTTGGATTAGTTACCGGTACCTGTTTTGCTGAAACGGGTAATATCGTAACCTGTATAGATATTGATCAAAAGAAAATAGACAAATTATCTTCCGGGGAAATTACGATTTATGAACCTGGGCTCGAAAAGATTTTTATCAGAAACCTTAAGGAACAACGATTGAGTTTTACCACCTTGCTAAATGAGGGTATAAAGGATGCAGAAGTGATATTCCTGGCATTACCTACGCCTCCGGGCGAAGACGGTTCTGCAGATTTGAAATATATCCTGGGTGTAGCCAGTGATCTGGGAAAAATATTGAGTACCGATCATTATACGGTCATTGTGGATAAAAGTACGGTACCTGTCGGAACAGCTGAACTTGTGGAAAGGGCGATCACAGAGAGTTCGGGCGGGAAATTAAAAAGCAGTGATAGTAAAGAGGATAACGGATCCTTTGACGTAGTATCCAATCCGGAATTTTTAAGAGAAGGTGTGGCAGTGGATGATTTTATGAAGCCGGATCGGGTGGTAATTGGAACTTCTTCAGAGAAAGCACAAAAAGTGATGAACCAGTTGTATGCTCCTTTTGTACGTCAGGGCAATCCGGTCATTTTTATGGACAAACGCTCCGCAGAACTTACCAAATATGCGGCTAATTCATTTCTGGCTACAAAAATTTCCTTCATGAATGAAATAGCTCAACTGTGTGAAAAGTTAGGTGCTGATGTAGATATGGTAAGACGTGGCATGGGTAGTGATAACAGAATCGGAAAAAGATTTTTATTTCCGGGTATCGGTTATGGAGGCAGTTGTTTTCCTAAAGATGTAAAAGCGCTCGTAAAAAGTGCAGAAGATGTTCACTATGATTTTAAGATTCTTAATGCGGTAATGGATGTAAACCAAAAGCAAAAGCTTCACCTGACAACCAGAATAAAGGAATTTTTTAATAATAATTTACCGGGGAAGAAAATTGCCTTATGGGGACTGGCTTTTAAACCCAATACAGATGATATCAGGGAGGCGCCTGCTCTTGAAATTATTGATGCATTGGTAAAGGAAGGGGTTGTAGTGACTGCATATGATCCTGAAGCTATGGACAATGTAAGGAAGCTGATTGGAGATAAAATTATTTATGCTGAAAATCAATATGATTGCCTGAAGAACGCGGATGCTTTGGTGATTGCCACCGAATGGAACGAATTCAGAACACCGGATTTCTTAAAAATGGTGTCTTCCATGAAACGAAAAATAATATTTGATGGCAGGAATCTGTTTGACGTTAATGCAATCAATGAATTAGGCTTCTATTACGAAAGTATTGGTCGTCCGGTAATATCTAATAAATAAATGATAATGCGTAAACGGGTATTGGTAACGGGTGCAGCGGGGTTTTTGGGATCCCATCTTTGTAACCGGTTTATTCAGGATGGATTTCATGTTATTGGCATGGACAACCTTATCACGGGTGATCTCAGGAATATTGAGCAATTATTTGCTTTGGAGCAGTTTGAATTTTATCATCATGATGTTTCTAAATTTATTCATGTACCCGGAGAGTTACATTATATCCTTCATTTTGCATCTCCGGCAAGTCCGATTGATTACCTCAAGATCCCAATTCAAACGCTGAAAGTAGGTTCTTTAGGAACCCATAATTGTCTGGGGTTGGCAAAAGCAAAGAACGCCCGGATTTTAGTTGCGTCTACTTCAGAAGTATATGGCGATCCCCTGGTTCATCCTCAAAACGAAGATTACTGGGGTAATGTAAACCCGGTTGGACCAAGAGGGGTTTATGACGAAGCCAAGCGTTTTCAGGAAGCCATAACAATGGCTTATCATTCTTTTCATGGTGTAGAAACCCGGATAGTTCGTATTTTCAATACTTATGGACCCCGCATGCGCCTTAACGATGGACGTGCCTTGCCGGCTTTTATTGGACAGGCCTTACGGGGTGAAGACCTTACTGTATTTGGCGACGGTTCGCAAACACGTTCTTTCTGCTATGTAGATGATCTTGTAGAAGGCATCTGCCGGTTATTGTTTAGCGACTATGCCTTACCGGTAAATATTGGCAACCCGGATGAAATCAGCCTGAAAGATTTTGCTGATGAAATAATTAAACTTACCGCCACACATCAGAAAATAGTATATAAACCGTTACCCATTGACGATCCCAAACAGAGGCGACCGGATATTACGCGTGCAAAAAACATTCTGGGTTGGGAACCGCAGGTGAGCAGGGCAGAGGGATTGAGAACTACTTACGAGTATTTTAAATCGTTACCCAAAGAAGAATTATACATATTACCTAAGGAATTTAAAAAGTAACTTTATGTTAATCTACCAGGATATTATTGACAAGAAATCTAAATTGGCGGTTATCGGATTAGGCTATGTGGGTCTTCCTATTGCATTGGAATTTGCCAGAAAAGTGAGTGTAATTGGTTTTGACATCAATGCCAAACGCATTGAAATGATGAAACAGTCTATTGATCCGAGTAATGAACTGGAAGCCTCCGATTTTGAGGGATGTGATATTGAATTTACGAATTCAATAGAGGTATTACGGGAGGCGAAATTCTTTATTGTTGCTGTTCCCACTCCGGTTGATGACCACAATGTGCCGGATCTTACCCCCGTTAAGAAAGCCTCAGAAACAATTGGTAAAGTGCTTAAAAAGGGTGATTACGTGGTTTATGAATCTACGGTATATCCGGGTTGTACAGAAGAAGATTGTCTTCCTGTAATTGAAGAATTGAGTGGATTAAAAGTGAACACAGACTTCAAACTGGGTTATTCTCCCGAAAGGATTAACCCCGGCGATAAGGAACACACGCTTTCAAAAATAACCAAGGTGGTTTCGGGTTCGGATGAAACCGCATTGGAAGAAATTGCTAAGACTTATGAAATTGTGGTAAAGGCCGGAGTGCATAAAGCCTCCTCAATAAAAGTGGCGGAAGCTGCAAAAATTATCGAAAATACCCAGAGAGATCTGAATATTGCATTAATGAATGAACTGTCTATCATTTTTGATATGGTAGGTATTAATACTTTTGAAGTACTGGAAGCAGCAGGTACCAAGTGGAATTTTTTAAAGTTTCAGCCGGGTCTGGTAGGAGGGCACTGCATAGGAGTTGATCCTTATTACCTTACTTATAAGTCGAGTGAACTGGGATATGAGTCACGCGTTATATTATCCGGTCGGGTGATCAATGATGAAATGCCAATGTATGTGGCAAAGAAAATCGTTCAACATATAATCAAGCATGCAAAAGATGCTATGGGAGCAAGAGTGCTGGTAATGGGAGCTACCTTTAAGGAGAATGTAAGTGATATACGGAATTCAAAGATTATAGATTTGGTAAAGGAACTGAGATCTTTCTCTTTGAACGTGGATATTGTAGACCCGCTTGCAGATAATCTGGAATTGCAGCATGAATACGGATTTCCGCTTTCACCAGCGATTGGTAAAAACTACGATGCGGTTGTTCTGGGAGTGCCTCATAATGAGTATAAAAACCTGAGTGAAGAATACCTGTTGGATATAACAAATCCGGATGCCATTTTTGCTGACCTGAAAGGACTCTACAGAAATAAACTTAAGCAAATAAAATACTGGAGTTTATAATGCCTGAATTCATAAAGACTATTGGTATTACCGGTGGTGCAGGATTTATTGGATCACATACCATTCGATTACTGGTAAATAAATATCCCGCTTATCGTATTGTCAATATTGACGCACTTACTTATGCGGGTAATCTTGAAAATTTAAAAGATGTTGCCGGATGTTCAAATTACGTATTTGAACATGCTGACATTTGTAATGAACAGGCAATAGATCAATTGTTCCAAAAGTATAGATTCGATGCAATAATCCACCTGGCCGCCGAAAGCCATGTTGATCGTTCAATTATGGACCCGCTTGCTTTTGTAAGAACCAATGTAATGGGTACCGCAGTATTGCTTAATTTAAGCCGTAAATACTGGAACAATGATTTTGAAAATAAGTTGTTTTATCACGTTTCAACAGATGAGGTTTACGGTTCGTTAGGAGAAAATGGGTATTTCACCGAAGAGACAGCCTATGACCCGCGCTCCCCATATTCTGCTTCAAAAGCATCTTCTGATCATCTGGTGAATGCTTACTACCATACCTACGGTCTACCGATAGTAATATCCAATTGTTCCAACAATTACGGCTCGCATCAGTTTCCCGAGAAACTGATCCCTTTGATGATTAATAATATTAAAACCCATAAACCCCTGCCGGTTTATGGAAAAGGTGAAAACGTGAGAGATTGGTTATGGGTAGAAGACCATGTCAGAGCTATTGATATTATTTTTCATCAGGGCAGGATAGGAGAGACTTATAATATTGGTGGTCACAATGAGTGGAAAAATATTGACCTTATACAACTTTTATGTTCTGTTATGGATAAGAAACTGGGTAGGTCTAAAGGAACTTCTGCACGTTTGATTACTTTTGTTAAGGACAGATCAGGTCATGATTTGCGGTATGCTATTGATGCCACCAAATTGAGTAAAGAGCTAAACTGGCAACCTTCTCTGCAATTTGAAGAAGGGTTGAATAAAACTGTTGACTGGTATCTCAATAATGAAGAGTGGGTTGTTAATATAACTTCAGGTCAATATCAACAATTTTATAATGAACAATATGTAAAACGATAGTTTTTCATCCGTATCTTTATTTTATTGTAATATAAATTGAATCCATTGGTAATTTTTTAGCAGATTTCCATGCCATTTATAAAAACTGATTTTCCCGGACTTTATGTTTTTCAACCCAGGGTATTTGAGGATATCAGAGGTCACTTTTTCGAAAGCTATAATCAACAATTGTTTCTATCGGAGGGCTTACATTATAAATGGATACAGGATAATCAGTCTTATTCACATTATGGTGTTATCAGAGGGCTGCATTACCAGAATCCGCCCTATGCGCAAGCTAAATTAGTACGCACTCTGGAGGGCAGCATTCTGGATATTGCAGTAGATATAAGAAAAGGTTCTCCCACCTATGGTCAGGCATTCAGTATTGAACTGACTTCTGAAAACAAATTGCAATTGCTTATTCCGGCTGGATTTGCCCATGGTTTTTCAGTAATCAGTGAAGAGGCAACTATTCTATATAAGTGTGATAACCTCTATAACAAGGCAGCAGAAGGAAGTATTGCATACAATGATACAGATTTACAGATAGACTGGAAAATTCCATCGGAAAAGATGCTCTTATCTGATAAGGATCAATCGCACCCCTCCTTCAAAGAATGTATTAATCATTTTGAATTTGAAGGATAATTATTGTCCATGCAAAAACCAAAGATACTCGTAACCGGCGCTGGTGGACAACTGGCAATGTCAATCAGAGATCTTGCGACCCGGCATTCCGCATTCGATTTTGTTTTTTTCACGAAGTCTGATTTGCACATTGAGGATAAGGATGACCTTAGAAGAATATTTGATCAAATACATCCTCGTTTTTGTATCAATTGTGCGGCTTATACTGCGGTTGATAAGGCTGAGTTGGAAAAAGAAGCCGCTTTTCTTATTAATGCTGAGGCTGTAAAGAATCTGGCGCAAATTTGTGCTGTTTATAAGACTAAATTAATACACCTTTCCACGGATTATGTTTTTAACGGTTTCTCTTCTGTTCCATACAAAGAAACAGATTCCGTTGATCCTCTGAATGAATATGGTGCGTCCAAAGCAAAAGGCGAATATTATGCTTTGAATGCTAATCCCGAGTCGGTTATTATCAGAACCTCCTGGCTATATAGTGAGCATGGAAAGAATTTTGTAAAAACGATGCTGCGACTGATGAAGGAAAAAGGAGAGTTACATATAGTGAATGATCAAACTGGTTCTCCCACCTATGCAGGGGATCTGGCACAACTGATCATGATCATAATTACTGCGACTTCCTGGCTTCCCGGCATTTATCATTATTGTAATGGAGGCCAAACTACCTGGTATGATTTTGCCCGGGAAATCAAAAATATTTCAGGCACCGATTGTCAACTTTATCCTGTTACTTCTGTCGAATATCCCTCCGCAGTTAAAAGACCCGCCTATTCTTTATTAGATACAACAAAAATTAAAACAGCCTATAATGTTCAAATTCCTCTATGGCAGGAGAGCCTTAAATTTTGCCTCTCCAGGATGCTGGATTAACCTGAAGATGAGATTATTCTAAGGTAGCAAGAAACTGATGGTGAATATATGCAGCCACCTCTTTTATACTTTTCGTTTTTTCAAATACTGCCAGTTGCCGGTCGGCACCAGTACCCCGGTCCAGTAATTTTTGAATAAATGAAAGCCGAAATCTTGATCCAAGGTGATCTACAACATCGTCCACAAAATCAAGTAATTCATATATCAGTACTCTCGTATTGACTTCTTCCTCTTTTCCGAAGTCAATCAGATGCCCGTCTAATCCATAACGGCAGGCGCGCCATTTATTTTCATTGATAAGCGCTCTTGAATATTGTATAAAATTCATGTTTTCGGTGCGCAGTTTATACAATTTTGCACAAATGGCCTGGAACAGCGCAGCAATGGCAATCGTTTCGTCAACGGTCAGTGGAACATCACAGATTCGAAACTCAACAGTATTAAAAAAAGGATGAACCCGAAGATCCCACCATATCTTTTTTGCATTATCAATGCAGTTGGTTTTTATCAGCAGATTCACATAGTTGTCGTAAGCTTCAATGCTTTCAAAGTTATCCGGTATTCCTGTCCTGGGAAATTTATCAAACACCTTCGTACGAAAGGATTTAAAACCCGTGTACCTGCCCTCCCAGAAGGGGGAGTTGGTGCTTAGGGCAAAGACATGAGGTAAAAAGTATCTGGCAGAATTGGCAATATGGATAGCCATCCTTCTATTTTCCATGCCTACATGAACGTGTAACCCGAAGATAAGATTACTCCGCGCCGCATCCTGCATTTCATTTACAATTTCGTGGTAACGTATATTATCTGTAATGAGCTGTCTTTCCCAGAGACTAAAAGGGTGAGTACCTGATGCGCCGGTACCAAAACCTAATTCGTCTGCAATTCCGGCAATGGTTGTACGTAAAAGCGTTACATCCTTATGGGCTACTTCAATGTCTTCACAGATATCTGTACCTACTTCTACCACCGCCTGATGCATCTCGGCTTTTACCTTGTCCTTAATAATCTTCTGCCCTTCAGATACGATTTTTTGTTCATGACTCTTCAATTCAAAACTCTCCGGATCAATGACCATGTATTCCTCCTCAACGCCCAGAGTAAATTGTTTAAAATTCAGATTAGCCATATATGTATTTGTTGTTTATACCCATCATTTATATCAGTTGCTGCTTTTCTACACTACGCTTTACAAATTCTCCCCAGGTAAGATTGTCTCTTCCTTCTTCATGATTTTGTGCTCTCTCGATTGCGTATGAGGCCGCTGTTTCCACCACCCATTCAAAATTTTCATCCCCCACACTGTTTCTGTCTGCGTCCGGAGCAGGGTTACAAAAATCTATAGCATAAGGTATGCCATTTCGAATAGCCAGCTCAACCGTGTTGAAATCATATCCGAGATATTTGTTTATACGAAGAACGATATCCTCCATGAGCTTGTACTGTTCCGGAGCGGGATTAAAATCACTAACATACCTCAAGTGATGGGGATTACGTGGCTCATAAGGCATGATACGAACATGTTTTCCTCCTATACAATAGCACCGGTAGTATTGCTCAAAAACAATTTCTTCCTGCAATAACATAACCAACTCTCCAGTTTCACCGTGTTTGTCAAAGAAATCTTCCATGTTTTCCAATCGGTATACATTCTTCCATCCCCCCCCGGCAAAAGGCTTCATATAGGCCGGGAAGCCAACATATTTGAATATTCCTTCCCAATCTAATGGAAAGGTAAGATTAGCAAAAGACTCGCTTGAAGTGTCCGGAGGCATATCCCGTGATGGAAGTATAACCGTTTTGGGCACAGGTACTCCTATCTTTGTGGCCAGCGCATTGTTAAAGAACTTCTCATCTGCACTCCACCAAAAAGGATTATTGATCACAGCCGTTCCACTAATAGCCGTATTCTTGAGAAAGGCGCGATAAAACGGAACATCCTGCGAAATACGATCCACAATAACAGCATAGCCACTGGATTCTCCCTGAATTACTTTACTTATAGATACTGATTCCGCAATTATACCATCGGGCTTTTTATTATTAATCCGGTCTACAAAAGCTTCAGGAAAGGAACGTTCTTTCCCATGGAGGATTCCAATTTTTTTCATAATGTTGTTTTCACCGGGCAAAACTGCCCGAAAAGTTTAAAATAGGTTGTATTATCAGTTGAAAGTTAGTAAAAAGTATATAATGAGATAAAAATATCTTTGCATCTTTTATATTTGAACCCATGGGGATTAAAATGATGACGAAGGTTTCGGTAACTACCTGTTCCATCCTGTCCAGGTTTCTTAAGCGAGAAGTAATTGTTGATTTTTTTCAATCCGGTGTACTACAGGAAGAAAAAAACATTAGTCTTCTGTTGATTAATGACGGACAGGATATGGAAAAATTGGGATTAGAAGGTATTCTGAATGATTTGTTTCAGCAGCAGGGAATAGACCCTCTCTTATGCGTGGGGATTCATTGTGGAAATGACAGAAAAAACGAATATGGAACCGCATCTGTTAGAGATTATAAAGGAAGAGGTGCAAAAGCAGCTTTCTATACCCGGTTTGTATTTTCTGAATTACTTCCTTTTATCTATGCACAAAGCGGTATTCGGAACTTCAAAGAAGTAGCTTTCGCCGGATTTTCTCTGGGTGGTCTCTCTGCTTTGGATATCGTATGGAACCATCCAAAGGTGTTTACAAAGGTGGGGGTGTTCAGTGGCTCTTTATGGTGGAGAACCAAGGCGCTTGACGATGGGTATGTGGAAGATACAGACAGGATTATGCACGCTCAGATCAGAGATGGGGAGTATTATCCCTGGCTGAGATTTTTCTTTGAAACCGGTACCTTAGATGAGAAAGAGGATAGAAATAATAATGGGGTAATAGATTCGATTGATGATACTCTTGGACTGATAGCAGAATTAGAGCACAAAGGATACAAACCCAACAAAGATATTGAATATCTTGAACTGAAAGACGGAAAGCATGATGTGATCACCTGGGGGCGGGCTATGCCGGTATTTTTAAAATGGGGCTGGGGTAAGTAATCTGACGCGGGGTGGGAAAACCGGTTATTGTCCTGCGTATGTAATAGGATTATGAATTCGTAACTTTGCAAAAATTTGCGAGATGTTTGATACGATTGAAAGTGCAATTGAAGATATAAGGAATGGTAAACTGGTGATAGTAGTAGATGATGAAGACAGGGAAAATGAAGGAGATTTTATTACAGCAGCACAGAATGTAACTCCTGAAATCATCAACTTTATGACCAAATATGGGCGTGGTTTGGTGTGTGCGCCTCTTACGGAAGAGCGATGTATGGAACTTGAACTGGATTTGATGGTGTTGAGTAATACTTCTCTTCATGGCACTCCCTTTACCGTTTCAGTAGATCTTTTGGGTTATGGTTGCACCACGGGGGTATCGGCTCAGGATCGCTCCAAAACGATCAAGGCCTTAATTGATCCGCATATCAAACCATCAGAATTAGGACGTCCCGGTCATGTGTTTCCGCTGAAGTCAAAGTCTGGAGGAGTATTAAGACGTGCAGGACATACGGAAGCAGCAATAGATCTGGCCCGGCTGGCAGGATTTGATGCACCCTATGGTGGTGTGTTGGTGGAAATCATGAACGATGACGGCGGAATGGCAAGATTGCCTGAGCTACAACAAATTGCTCAAAAATATCATCTTAAACTTATCACCATTAAAGACCTTATTGAGTACCGGTTAAAGGCCGATTCACTCATTGAGGAAATTGTAAGGGTGGATATGCCAACAAAATATGGACATTTTAAACTTATCATTTTCAGAGAGAGACAAAACCCTTCCAGCGGAGAACACATGGCATTGGTAAAAGGTACCTGGGAAAAGGATGAACCTGTACTGGTAAGAGTACATTCGTCCTGTTTTACAGGCGATATACTGGGCTCTATGCGTTGCGACTGTGGAGATCAATTACATGAAGCCATGAAAATGGTGGAAAAAGAGGGGAAAGGGGTTGTATTATATATGAATCAGGAGGGAAGGGGGATTGGGTTGGTAAACAAGCTAAAAGCTTATAAATTGCAGGAGGAGGGATTGGATACCGTAGAAGCCAATTTGCATCTTGGATTTAAGATGGACGAAAGAGATTATGGGGTAGGCGCTCAAATCCTTCGCTATTTAGGCATTCAAAAAATGAGGTTGATCAGCAATAATCCAAGGAAAAGAGTTGGCCTGATCGGCTATGGATTGGATATTGTTGAAAATGTTCCGTTGAGAATTCATCCGAATCCCTATAATGAAAAATATCTCCGTACAAAAAGGGATAAACTGGGGCATGAGATTTTGAGCGAAGAGTAGTATCACCTGCCCTGGATTCTTTGAAAATAGAATAATTAGTAATATGAAAATATTATTTTCTTTCATCTTAGTCTGGCTGATTTTATTTTCACCAGCTGAGGCACAAAATATAAAGGAGCAGATAGCTTCAAAATCCATGGCCATTCTTCCCGATGTAATTCAATGGCGGAGATATCTTCACGAACATCCGGAATTATCCAACAGGGAGTTTAAAACAGCTGAATATGTTGCAGCTCATTTAAAGAAACTGGGATTAATTGTGCATACAGGAGTTGGCAAAACCGGAGTAGTTGGGATTTTGAAAGGAGATAAACCCGGACCCGTAATTGCGCTGAGAGCAGATATGGATGGCTTACCAGTGAGGGAAAGAGTAGATGTGCCTTATGCTTCAAAAGCAGAAGGAGAATATCTTGGAGAACATGTTCCTGTAATGCATGCCTGTGGACACGATAGCCATATGGCTATGCTGATGGGAACAGCTTCGGTATTGAAGAGTATGAAAAAAGATATTGCAGGCACCGTAAAATTTATTTTCCAGCCGGCAGAAGAGGGTCCTCCAGGAGATGAAGAAGGTGGTGCAGCTTTAATGATCAGGGAAGGAGTAATGAATAATCCAGAAGTGGATGTGATCTTCGGACTGCATATCAGTTCCAACACCCCTATAGGAGAAATAAAATATAAGCCCGGCGCGCATATGGCTGCAAGTGATTGGTTTACAATAAAAGTGAAAGGCAAATCGTCACATGGCTCTCAGCCCTGGGATAGTGTGGATCCTATTGTAATAGCTGCCCAAATTATCCAGGGGTTACAGACCATTGTAAGCCGGCAGGAAGAATTAACCAGAGCGCCAGTGGTTATAACGGTTGGTAAAATTCATAGTGGAGTAAGAAGCAATATTATTCCGGAAGAATTGGTGATGGAAGGAACCATCAGAACTTTAGATGAAGGGATGCATAAGGAAGTTCATGAACGAATTGTTCAAACCGCAAAGAATATTGCAGCTTCAGGCGGGGCAACTGTCGAAGTAAATATAATAACCAAGACCAAGGTTGTATATAATGATCCCGATTTGGTAAAACTAATGTTACCTTCAATCGAGAGTGTAGCCGGTAAAGGAAAGGTATATGAAACTGAATGGACCACCCTGGCAGAAGATTTTTCATTTTTTGGCGATAAAGCGCCGGCATTCTTTTTCTTTTTAGGAGCCATGCCGGAAGGGCAGGATCCGAAAAAGGCTCCGCCACATCATACTCCTGATTTTTATATTGACGACAGCCGGCTGGATGTGGGGGTGAAAACGTTCTGTAATCTGGTGATGGATTATGGGAGGTTGAAAAAGAAGTAGCGTGTTCTATGTTTTTTGTTGTCTTTCAATTTTAATTCCTGACACAGATTTTATTTTTCCAATAATTTTTTTCTCCAACAGACCGAGTATTCTTTTTTTTGTGAAATGTTGATGAGTAATTAAACCGATATTTCTAAAAGGTACAGGATTCTTGAAATAACCAATATGTTTCTTATCTTCTTTTGATAGATTGAGAGCAGTAAGATAAGGTAATAAGGTTCTTCCTTTGTTGGCTTTTACAAATCGAATCAGGCTGTCCATGGAGCCGGCTTTGAAATTGATATTAGGTGAAGGGCTGATTTTTCTTTTTTCATTTTTACAAATATCCAGTACCTGATCACGCATACAATGGCCCTCTTCCATTAACCAAAAATTATCCATCCTCACTTCGTTAACTGATATCTTTTCTTCTGATGATTGAGAAGTATCAAAATAGGTAAACGCTTCTTTGTAGATCGGATATTCTAATAGTTCCTTTTCATCAAGGGGGGTAGAAACAATACCAATATCCAGTTCCCTTGATTTTAACTGACGGATAATTTCTCCGGTTGCCACTTCTCTGACTTCAAATAACATTTCGGGAATATCTTTTGACAAATCAGGCAGAAACAGGGGTAACAGAAAGGGCGCTACAGTAGGAATGCAACCAATCTTTATTTGTCCTTTTAATTCTCCTTTTATCTCCTTCACTAATTCAGTTAACTGCGCTATTTCATAACTGATTATTTTTAGTTGCCCAATAATCAGTGCTCCTTCTTTCGTTATTTCAACCGGTTTGCTTTTTCTATCAAAAATGGAGATACCCATTTCGTCTTCAAACTTTGAAACCATAGTACTTAGGGTAGACTGAGAGATAAAGCACTTGCCGGCAGCTGTTTCAAAATGCCGATGTTCTGCCAGAGAAAGAATGTATTGGAATTGTTGAATATTCATCTATGTTATCAATATGTATATCTAAAATATCAATTTTATTAAACAAAAATATAGGATATATTTGCTAAGAAAAATTGTTATATGGGAAATCAGGAAAATAAAAAGCTTACATCAGTTTCAGGAAGACCGATTGCAGAAAATCAGAATGTAAAAACGGCCGGCAAAAGAGGCCCTATGCTGTTAGAGGACTTTTGGTTTTTGGAAAAACTGGCGCATTTCGACAGGGAAGTGATCCCCGAAAGGAGAATGCATGCAAAGGGTTCAGGAGCTTTTGGAAAATTCACCGTTACGCATGATATCTCTGCCTATACCAAAGCAAATATTTTTTCCTCTATTGGAAAGGAAACGCCGGTTTTTGTTCGTTTTTCAACTGTAGCTGGTGAAAGAGGAGCGGCTGATGCGGAAAGAGATATCCGGGGATTTGCCGTAAAATTTTATACTGAGGAAGGGAACTGGGATTTAGTTGGTAATAATACACCTGTATTCTTTTTAAGAGATCCCTATCGGTTTACCGATTTAAATAAGGCAGTAAAAAGAGACCCTAAAACAAATTTAAGGAACGCCAATCATAATTGGGATTTTTGGACTTTATTGCCTGAAGCCTTGCACCAAATTACAATAACCATGAGCGAAAGAGGCATTCCGAAGTCATATCGTCATATGAATGGTTATGGAAGTCATACTTTTAGTTTGATTAATGCCAATAACGAACGCGTATGGGTGAAGTTTCATTTTAAAACAGAACAGGGAATAAAAAACCTGACTAATGAGGAAGCAGCAACAATAATAGGGAAGGACAGAGAGAGTCATCAGAGGGATTTATTCAACGCTATAGAAAATGGTGATTTCCCCAGATGGAAGATGAAAATTCAGGTAATGACTGAAAAACAGGCAGAAGCATGTTCTTTTAATCCTTTTGATTTGACCAAAGTTTGGCCCCATGCTGATTATCCATTGATAGATGTAGGGGTTTTAGAATTGAACCGAAATTCAGATAACTATTTTGCTGATGTGGAGCAGGCTGCTTTTAACCCGGCAAATGTAGTTTCCGGAGTAGGATTTTCGCCCGATAAAATGTTACAGGGGCGTTTGTTTTCCTATGGTGATGCACAGCGTTACAGGTTGGGGGTAAATCATTACCAAATTCCGGTAAATCAACCGAAATGTCCTTATCACAATTATCATCGCGATGGAGCAATGCGTGTGGATGGTAATGAAGGATCTACTTTACATTATTTTCCTAACAGCTATCAGCAGTGGGAAGAACAGAAGGAGTTTAAGGAGCCGGGGCTACCAATAGGCGATGTTGCTGATCACTATGACTTCAGGGAGGACGATGACGATTATTATAGTCAGCCGGGTCAGCTTTTCAGGTTAATGACAGCAAATCAGCAGCAGCATCTTTTCAGGAATACCGCTGCGGAAGTGGGTGGGGCAGAAAGGTTTATTCAGGAAAGGCATATTATTAACTGTCATAAAGCAGATCCTGCTTATGGAAAGGGGGTAGCGGAAGCTTTGGGGATTGATATTTCAGCCCTGGTGTAAACATAAAATTGGATTCGTGTGGGGCTAAGTGTGATATGACGCTTTTCCTGGTTTTACCAAATGTCAATAAAAGGATTTGTTTTTTCAGGTATCATAAAATAGAGCCAAACCCTTATTCAGCCTTTTTCGAATATAGGACTGATGGGAGCTACATTTTAAAATTAAAAGGTATCTGATATGAAAACAATTTATTTTGTTGGAACAATAATTTTAATTCTCTTCTTTTTTGCATGTAAGAAAGAGGTAAGATTTAATGCAATTGTGGTTAAGGATTGCACAGGAACTTATCTGCAAATAGACAAAAAAGATTATCATGTTTGCAACCCGGAGATAGCTGAAGCAATTGATAATGGTACAAAGGTGTTTGCAATTTTTGGGATGCTTAAAGAATGTACGGGGTCGGCAGCTGGCGCTATTGTTTGCGACATGTATCATCCCAATGAAGGGTGGATTGAGGTTAAACAAATTAAACCGTTAAAATAAAACCAATGCACAGATAATCCGTGCATTGGTGGCAGTTGCCTCACAACTTAACATCGTTGACGTCACACAATTAAATTATTCTTTTTTGTCCCGAAGCCTCCTTAGGTACTGGTTTGAGATTATAAGGTTTTGTAACCCTGTAAGTTCCTGTTTTTCTTTTATTAAGGTTGGGATTTTCGGTAAAAAATCCAAAACATAATCGGGAACACCAGTAAGGTTAATATGGTAGCGGTTATCAGTCCTCCTATAATTGCAACTGCCAATGGTTTCTGGCCTTCAGAACCTATTCCTGTAGACAATACTGCCGGCAGCAATCCCAGCATGGCCATCAATGCAGTCATCACTACGGGGCGGGTTCGCTCAATAATTCCTTCCCGGATTGCCTCCTCCAGGTGGAGTTTTTTGCGAAGATTTTGGTGAAATACTGAGATCAGGATCACCCCGTTTTGTACGCAGATTCCAAATAGGGCTATGAATCCTACGCCTGCTGAGATTCCAAAATTAATGCCTGTGATATGTAGCGCTAATATTCCGCCAATTAAGGCAAAAGGTACGTTTACTAAAATCAGGCCGGCATCTTTTACATTGCCGAAGGTGATGAATAAAATAATAAAGATAGCGAGTAAGCTGAATGGTACTACCTGGGCCAGGCGTTTGGAAGCCCTCACCTGGTTCTCAAACTCCCCTGCCCACTGAATGGAATATCCTTTGGGCAATTTCACTTCATGTTCTACTCTCTTCATGGCTTCCCGGATGGTGCTGCCGAGGTCTCTTTCCCGAACCGTGAATTTCACCCCTATAAAACGTTTGTTTTCGTCGCGGTAGATGAAAGCCGGACCCGTCACCTTCTTCATTTCAGCAATGCTGTTCAACGGTATTTTGCTGCCTTTGAGAGTAGGCACCATTAGCGACATAAGATCATTTTCGTCTTTCCGGTATTCGGGACTGTAGCGGATCCGGACGTCAAATTTCATCTCGCCCTCGTATTTTTGAGTGGCGGTTTTGCCGCCAATCGCCATTTCTATCACTGCCTGAGCGTCTGCTGTGGACACCCCGTAAAGCGCCATCTTTTCTTCGTTAAGAATTACACTGATCTCCGGCTGTCCGACATTGCGCAGGATACCTGCGTCTTTGATCCCCCGTACCGGCGTGATCTGTTGCAGAACCTCGTCTGCAAGACTGTTTAGCTTTTCCAGATCGTCTCCAAATATTTTAACCGCATTGTTGGCGTTCATTCCGGCTACTGCTTCAGCTACATTATCTATAATGGGCTGAGAATAATTGTAATTGATGCCCTGGTATACCTTCAACTGTTGGTCCATTTCTTCTATCAGGGCGTCCATGGATATTTTTCGCTTCCATTCTTTTCTGGGTTTCAGATTTACCTGCATCTGCACATAATAAAAACCGCTGGGGTCTGTACCGTCGTTACTTCTTCCGGTTTGCGACAATACCCCATCCACTTCGGTGAATTGCATCAGCTTTTTTCGCAGGTCGCCGGTAATATTTACCGTTTCCCGGAGCGACATACTCATCGGCATCTTCGCTTCCACCCACAAAGCGCCTTCATTGAGCGGGGGCAAAAATTCCGAACCCAGAAATTTGGCGGAAAAAATGGTGGCTACCAGAATGCCTAAGGCGAACCCCAGACTTTCCCTTTTATGACGAAAACACCAGGAATAAGCTTTTTCGACGGTTTGATTAAAAAACCGTACTAAAAAATTACTTTTTTCTCTGACGTTTCTGCGTAGCAGGATGGAACATAAAACGGGTACCAGGGTTAAAGTATATATCAAAGCGCCCAAGAGTGCAAAACCCAGGGTCCAGGCCAAAGGAGAAAACATCTTTCCTTCCACTTTCTGAAAGGTAAAGATGGGGATCAGCCCCGTAATAATAATGATCTTTGAAAAGAAGACAGCCTTACCCAGGCTGCTTCCTGTTTTTTTCAATAAACCCAACTTAGAAAGTTTATTGAATTTTTCCATCCCGGTTTTTTGCGAAAGATGTGCAAGGGCTACGAACATACCCTCCACCATTACCACTGCGCCATCTATGATAATTCCGAAATCAACTGCGCCGAGAGAAATCAGATTAGCGCTCATGCCTTTCAGTCGCAAACACATAAAAGCAAACAACAGAGACAGAGGAATGATAACACTTACAATAAAGGTGGTCCGCCAGTCCGCCATAAAAATAAACACAATAACCGTTACCAATAATATTCCTTCCAGCACATTATGCGATATCGTTTCCGTACAGTACTCCATCAATACATCCCGGTCGTAAAAAGTTTCCATTTTTACATCAGCCGGGAGTATTTTTTCATTGAGTTCCGCAATCTTATCCTTCACTCTTTTTAATACTTCCGAAGGGTTTTCGCCTTTTCGCATAATCACAATCCCTTCCACTACATCGTCCTGGTTGTTAAGCCCGGTTTGCCCCACCCGCGGCAGGGCGCTTTCTTTAACCGCCGCTACGTGTTTGACGAGTACCGGTGCATCGCCGTTTTGTTCAATGATAATATTTTCAATATCGGAATTGCTGTCCAGCAGACCTATCCCTCTCACCACATAAGCCTGATTGTTTTTTTCAATAACATCGCCTCCTACGTTCAAATTACTTTTAGAAACGGCATTGAATACTTCAAGCGGCGTAATATCATATTTGTGTAAAAGGCTGGGATTAACCTGTATTTCATATATTTTTTCTTCTCCTCCGAAAGCCGCTACATCAGCTACGCCATTTATGGAACGCAGTTGCCGTTCTATCACCCAGTTTTGTATCGTGAGCAGATCCCGGCTGTTGCGCGTTTTGCTCTGAAGAACGTAGCGAAAAACTTCACCTGTAGGGCCGTAAGGCGGCTGCACATCCGGTACCACACCTTCCGGCATATCCACCGATCGGAGTTGATTGTTGACCTGCTGCCGGGCGAAGAAATCATCCACTCCGTCTTCGAAGATTATTTTCATGACGCTCAGACCGAACATGGTGATACTCCGCACATTGATTCTCCGCTGAACGCTGTTCATGGCCACTTCAATAGGACGGGTTACAAAACGCTCCACTTCTTCGGCGCTCCGGCCCTGCCACTGCGTTACAATTACAATTTGGGTGTTGGTTACGTCCGGGAAGGCTTCAATAGGCGTATGGATAAAACTGAAGATGCCGACCAGGATCAGGACAGCAGTAAGAAAGAAAACAAAGAATTTATTTTTTAAGGAAAAAGCTACAATGTTCCGGATGAACTTGTTCATATTTGACTTTTTAATCGTTTAGGGCATCATAAATTAAGAGGGCGTTTTTCACAATTACCTTCTCTCCGGCAGCAAGCCCGGAGGAGATGTAGGTTTTACCGGAAGTGCTGTGCAGCGGCTCCACCGCTCTTGTTTCCACGCTGTCTTTCCTGTGGAAAATCATCAGATAGTTCCTGTTTCTGTCGAATACTACGGCTTCGGCCGGAACGGCAGGGAGCCATTGGTCTTCTTTGTAGTGTACATAAACGGTGGCTGCCATTTCGGGTTTTAAGGCGTAGCCCGGATTGGGTAGCCGGATTCTGATCTTTAAGGTTTTCGTCTCCGGATCCAGGATATTCATGATCTTGTCTATTTTTCCCAGGAACCGTTTTCCGGAATAACTCAGCAGGTCTACTTCCGCGGGCATGTGCAGTGATATTTTCGCAATATCGGTTTCATACACATTTGCCGTAATGAATACCTCGTCAATCTGGGCAATAGTAAAAATGCTCTCCGTATAACCCGAGGGCAACTGCATATCCACGTTCAGTTTTTTTTCCGTGATAAAACCGCTGATAGGAGCCGTTACATTGTATAATGCGCCATTATTGATGCGGTAAATGTTAAAGACTTCCTGAATACGGTTCACCTCTGCCTGCGCATCGTCAACCGCTTTTTGAGCTGCGGCAACATCTCTTTCGGTATTGAGCCTGGATTCATACAACTCCTGGGTAGACTTCAGGCTCCTTTTAGCCAGCAAAAATTCTGTTTCAGCGTCCCGGCGCTGTTTTTCAAAATCGGCGATATCGGTGCTTCTGATCACCGCTAACACCTGTCCTTTTGTAACATGGTCGCCCAGGGAAACGGTTACTTTGGCTACATAGCCGGCAACGATGGGAAACACGTTGGCTACCTTATTGTCTTCGGGGGTTACCTTGCCGGAAAATTTCAGCTCGGCGCTTACCTGCTCGGTATGAGCAGTATCCACACTGATCCGGTGGAGCATGGTGTCGGTAAGTGTAAAAACTGAAGGCTCTTCTTCCTGGTGTTGCTTGCAGGAGATGAAAGCTATGATTGGTATTAAAGCCAATAAGAATGAAATAGATCGTTTCATATCTGAGATGGGGTATTATTTGGTTTTTATTAATGAGTTTAGAGTTGGGCGCCCACGAGGTATTCAAGTTCCTCCCAGGCCAGCCGCCTTTGTTTTTGTAACTGGTTGACCTGCCGGATGGCAGAATTGTAATTCTCGAAAAAATCAATGAATTCCAGTAAAGAAAGATTTCCCTTGTTGAAATTTTCGATAACACTCCGGTTAACCTCCGGAAAATCCTTATTAAAACTTTGTTGGGAAACCCCATATTCTCTTTCGGCTTCCAGCAACCGGGCATAGCCGGCTTTTACTTCTGTGGTAATTTCATTTTCCTTGTAGCGTTTATCTGTTTCGGTTGCTTTCACTTGCCAGGCGGCGGCCTTGATATTTCCCTGGTTACGGTTAAAAAACGGTAGATCAATGCCGGCCCTGATGGTGAACAGATGAGGCACATACCCCTCGTTCTGGTCGTATCCGACGCCGAGCGTCAGGTCAGGTACGGCTAAAGCTTTCTGATAGCTGTAATTCAACCCTTCTTCTCTCAGGCGGCTTTCCTGCCAGCGCAGGTCCGAGCGATTCCTTAATGCATTTTCCAGAAGATCGCTCAAGTTCAGGCTGGGCTTTTCTGGTGTAGAAGATTTTTCAGGAATAATGATTTTTGAGGTGTCCGTCAGAAGTTGCAACGCCTGTTGCGCCACTATGGATTCCATCACAATTGCGTTCCGGTCGGCGCTCATTTGAATGTATTCGGTTTTTAACCGGACAGCGTCCTTTAAAGACACATTATTTTTCTCCGCCTGTATTTCATAGGCGCTAATAATCTTTTGCAGCAGCTGCATCTGATCGTCAAATTGGGCTATAAGTTCATTGGCATATAAAACAGTGAAATAACTTTTCCTGAGTTCGTATTTAAGGGTGCGGAGCAACTCGTATAAGACCCACTTCTGCTGGTTGGTTTGTTCTTTTGCCAGCAGCGCCCTTTTGTTTCTTTTTCCGGCTAAGACGATCAGTTGGTCTATTCCAAACGCTTTTTGCCTCGTTACCCCGACATCCAGCCATTTACGGCTGTTGCTGAAAGCGGCGCCTTCCACCGACAGTTCGGGATTGTTGTACAACCGGGACTGGAGTTCTTCCGCTTCGGAGGCGGAAACACGGTAGCGGGCGGAAAGGAGCAACAGGTTATTTTTAAGAAAAATACTTTCAGTTTCCTGTAGCGATAGAGTGATACTGTCCCCGTCCTGTGCCGATAAAATGCAGGGAAGCAGGCCAAGAATAATAAACAGCAGGTTTCTTTTCATATATAATGATATTATGGTCTGAGCGATATTCGTATTTTAGTATAGCCGGCATCCACGCAATCAAAGACTACGCACATGGGTACACAGACTATGCATATTTGTAAGCAAAATCTAAAAAGAGAGAGGATCAGCCCAGAGAATCGGGAGGAGGAGAAAAGAATGTCTTGAATCCCCGGCATAAGATGCCGTTATCGAAGTTATAAGGAAAACAAAGTGGCAGAAGAGCGATAAGCCTTCCCGGAAGGAGATTCCTTTTTTCAGGCAGAGAAAAATCAATCGTCATGTTTTTCTTCAGCGTAGAAGGGAAGTCGTTTCCTTTCTGGTCCGGCAGATTCTCGCCCATGATACTATCCATCAACAGTTCTATAATGCTTTCAATTTCTATATACTGAGCTTCGCTGAAAGAATGAACCGGGAAAGAATTAAAATCCGGCGCGTCAATGCTGGTATTCAGAATGGACAAAGCGATGATCCAAAGCAGGATATTTTGAAGAATGCGCCGCATGATGATGGGGAACAAAGATATACGATTCGGGAAGATATATTATTGGGAAGCCGCTATCAGGGATTTGTTAAAATCCATCGCATCCGGCGAGCTAAGGGGAGAGGAAAGAACCCTACAGTTCGAAATATTATTTTGTAATATGCTGCGTTTCTTAGTTTCTATGTTTTTATTTAATTTAGCAATATGAATAAGTTTAAACACTTTATTGAATGGCGGGTGTTTGGTGTCTGCTCCTATATTGGTGAAAAAATGGGGATAGCCAGTACTACTATCCGCAAGCATTTTATTTATATCTCCCTCCTCACCATGGGTTCTCCTATTCTTGTTTATATGTTTCTTGCTTTTTGGGTTAATATCCGAAATTATATCTGGAACAAACGTAGAAATCCGCTGAAAAATAGTTAGACGGTGCATTATTGTATATTTCCGCTATACAATTGTTTAGGTTACGTATATCTACTTAGTATTTATATGAATTTTTCCGTATAACTCAAAAAACACTGGCCGGAACGCAATTTTAACATAATGGAGCGTTATACTATCAGCTTGGTAAAAGCATAGCAAGCAAAGTGAGTTGTTAACTCGATTTGTCTTATAAAAGAAAAACACATTAGTACAGTGAAAAACCCAAAAACAAAAATCCAATGAAAAAACACAAAGATCCAATTGTCCATTGAAGAACTGAAAATCCCAGTATCTATTATGATTAAAACCAGATTCAAGATCTATTGAAAAACCAAGTCCAGTTATCC
>CAZFGP010000038.1:0-28519 GCA_964518685.1 uncultured Terrimonas sp. | reverse complement strand
GTTAATAGCTAAAAGTAAAAAGCATTCCTTTTTTATATCAGTCTAAGGGAAGGGATTGAGGTCGCTAATGCAAATGATTTAATTGCGAATATTGTATCAACAGGCTAAATATCTTAATACAAGACAAGATATTCATTAAATATTTAACGGTATTTGTTACCGTTTTTTAGCAGGGTTGATGCCCCCGTTTTTTAACGGTAAAAGCACCCCGTTTTTTAACGGTATTTTCGAATATAAATAGCGGTTTTTTTCTTCAGAAATTACCATTTGTTATTGATTTGCTTGATAATATAAATAACCTTAATTTGTAATCAATTGATTTACAGGTTATTTATTGATTTTTTTAGTTTCTCTCCTGTATAGTTTTACGGTGAATTCATTCTTTTATTCACTTCAAAAATTTAAATCATGCTTACAATTGAGAAGAAACCCTTAAAGGTGGGAAAGTATGTAGGAAACGAACATGTTGACACTATTATCAGAACCTACAAACAGGAAAGATGGGTACACAATTCAGAACACATCGGAAAAGAGGATTCGCTGAGTGTTTGGTACACTATCGAAGAACTGGAAGAGTTTATGGCTAATGCAAAAGAACATGGAGCCGATGGTATTAAGTTTTATTTTGCTGCTTACCCGGAGAATTACAGTGAAAAGCCAGCCTACGCCGGACGCCAGACCCTTGCCTTGGTGGCTACTAAATCCAAGGAGATTGAAACGGGAGTTGCCAATAAAGATATTTATATTCAGGATGGAAAAGAAATGAAGATTCTTGCTTATAATGCAGGCAATCTTTGTCCTCCGTTTTGTAAACCCAAGCCCAAGCCGGGCGCTGACGATTGGGGAGTTATTGGGGCCACATTAGTTGACCGGGGAGATAAAGGACTGGCGGTTATATAACTTTTTAACTTATGTTTAATTATTGAAACCTCTTCTCCGGAAGAGGTTTTTCTTATATATATATCGGCAATGCAGGTTACCTTGCAAATCAATGGACTCGCATTTTTATATATGGCTTATTCTTCTTGGAAGTGTGCTGAGTGGCATAGTGTATTATAAAAAAGGCGAACCGTTTTTTTTACAGGCCCTTCCTGTTTATCTGCTGATTACTTTTGTGGTGGAATTTATTGGACAGTGGATGAACAGTAATGGAAAAGTAACGATAACGCTGTACAATGTATTTGTAACGATTGAATTTATTTTTTATTTCTGGATGTTGAAGTTTGTAATCCGCAATCATTTTGTAGAACAACTGTTGAAATGGAGTATCTGGATTTTTCCAATAATTGTGATTTTAAATAAGTTGTTTCTCCAAAAGGGACTGCAATTTCATACCCTGACCGTTAGCCTGGGCTCCCTTATTATCGTTATTGCTACGATTACCTATTTCTTTGAGTTATTTCAGCTTGAAAAACCGGTTAATCTTGTTCATGAGCCTTCTTTTTGGATATGTTGCGGGTTGTTATTTTTTTATGTTTGTTCTTTTCCACTTTTTGGTCTTGTAAATTTTTTCAGAAATCCGTCCGACCTTGTTATTAAAATAATAGATTCTATTTTAGCTATTATGAATATTTTTCTATATTCATCTTTTATCATAGCCGCTTTATGCAGGATCAGAATCACGAAATCTTAATTATAGTTATAATTGGAGCTCTTTTAGCCACGTTACTGGTAGGATTTATTGTCACTATTCTATTTTTATACCAACGCCGGCAATATCGTCAGCAGCAGGAACTGGCAAAGATTAAGGAAGAATACGATCAGGAACTATTAAAATCGCAATTGGAAATTCAGGAAACCACCTTACAATCCATAGCTCAGGAATTGCACGATAATATTGGTCAGGTGCTTTCCGTTGTGAAATTGTCACTGGCTGTATTGCCAATTGAAAAGGAGCACCAGGCTTATTCGCCGTTGCAGAGTGTAAGAGAAATTCTAAATAAGGCCGTTTATGATCTCTCTGATCTCACCAAAAGTCTGCATACAGACAGGATTGCGCAAATTGGTTTAGCAGAATCCATTCGTTTCGATTTGGATACTTTAAAAAGAGCTGGCCTGATGCAGGTGAGCTTGCAAATGCAGGGTGATGAATACCGGTTGGGTGAACAGAAAGAGATCTTTATATTTCGTATTTTCCAGGAGCTGATTAATAATATTCTTAAGCATGCAAAAGCAAGCCAGATAGTTGTATTATTAAGTTATTTGTCCGATGAGATATTTATCATGTCAGTAAAAGACAATGGGGTTGGCTTTGATTTACAGGAAAAAAAAGATTCTCTTTCCTCTTCAAAAGGAGTTGGACTCAAGAGTATCTTTAATCGTGCCAAACTCATTGGAGCCAGGCTAAAGTTCAATGCAGAACCAGGAAAAGGTACCTTCGTGCTTATGGAGTTACCTTTGGTAAAACAGTAATAAATTGGGTAGAAACCGGAATCAATGATGGACCTAAAGCATAATTTAATACAGGTAGCGGTGGTGGATGATCACACCCTTTTGCGCAATGCTCTTGCTAAACTGATTGATTCTTTTAAAGAGTTTTCTGTTTTTTATGAAGCAAAGAATGGAGAGGAACTGAAGGAGAAACTGAAAAAGAATTTGGTTCCCGATATCATTCTGCTTGATGTGAATATGCCCGGAATGAATGGTTTTGAAACTGCTGAGTGGCTGTACCGGCATTATCCGCAAATTAAAGTGCTGGCTCTGTCTATGTCGGGCGATGAAGGGACTATCATCAGGATGTTGAAGGCCGGGGCGAAAGGATATATCATGAAAACGGCCGAGCCGGAGGAACTGCTTCTTGCGCTGACTTCCGTGATGGAAAAGAATTTTTATCTCTCGGAATATATAACGGGTAAAATTATTGGAGGGTTGAATAAAAATATGGAACAAAACGAAGATCAGGTTTTATTAACAGATAAAGAAGTGGAGTTTCTAAAATTAGCCTGCTCAGAATTACCCTATAAGGAGATAGCCGAAAAGATGTATGTTAGTGTACGTCGGGTAGAGGATTACCGGAATGCCCTGTTTGATAAATTAAAAATAAGGTCGAGGGTTGGATTGGTAATGTATGCCATTAAGAAAGGAATTTTTGAAATCTGAATTTCTGCATGGAAGACTGCCATTTTTTCACTTTTTGTTTTGATGGCATAATGCTTGTCAGATAGCTTGTAATATTAAACAAGGAAATTTAATAATATGGGAAAAATAATTGGAATTGACCTGGGTACAACCAACAGTTGCGTTGCTGTATTAGAAGGCAATGAGCCTGTAGTTATCGCCAATGATGAAGGTCATCGTACTACACCTTCCGTTGTGGCTTTTATGAAAAACGGGGAAAGAAAAGTGGGGGATCCCGCCAAACGGCAGGCGATCACTAACCCCATTAATACCATTATGTCAGTTAAAAGGTTTATGGGCCGCCGTTATGACGAAGTGGGGGAGGAAATCAAGCATTGGAGCTACAAAGTGGTAAAAGGTGACAATAATACGGTGCGGATTGACATAGAAGGCAGGTTATATACTCCTCAGGAGTTATCTGCTATGATTCTGCAGAAAATGAAAAAAACGGCAGAAGATTATTTGGGTCAGGAGGTAACCGAGGCGGTGATTACAGTTCCGGCTTATTTTAATGATGCCCAACGTCAGGCTACGAAAGAAGCTGGTGAAATTGCAGGACTAACCGTAAGACGGATTGTGAACGAGCCTACAGCAGCTGCGCTGGCCTATGGTTTGGATAAAAAACATAAGGATGAGAAGATTGCGGTTTTCGATTTAGGAGGTGGTACTTTTGATATTTCTATCCTTGAATTGGGAGATGGTGTGTTTGAAGTGAAGTCTACTAATGGCGATACCCATTTAGGCGGAGATGATTTTGATAAGGTTATTATAGACTGGCTGGCCGATGAGTTTAAAAAAGATGAAAATATGGATCTGAGAAAGGATCCTATGGCTTTGCAGCGGCTAAAGGAAGCAGCAGAAAAAGCAAAGGTTGAACTGTCTTCTTCCAGTGAAACGGAAATCAACCTTCCTTATATTACGGCTATGGATGGTGTCCCCAAGCACTTAGTTAAGAAGATTACAAGAGCCAAGTTTGAGCAATTGGCAGATAATCTGCTGGAACGGTGTTTGAGACCTTGTGAAGCAGCTTTAAAAGATGCAGGGTTGAGTACTTCGCAGATTGATGAGGTTATCCTGGTAGGAGGAAGCACACGAATTCCTAAAGTACAGGAAATTTTAGACAAATTCTTTGTTAAAAAACCTAATAAGGGTGTTAACCCCGATGAAGTGGTGGCTGTAGGAGCGGGTGTACAGGGAGCGGTGCTTACCGGTGAAGTGAAAGATGTGCTTCTCCTTGATGTTACACCGTTGTCGCTGGGTATTGAAACTATGGGAGGAGTAATGACACGGCTTATTGATTCCAATACCACTATTCCTACAAAAAAATCTGAAACGTTTTCAACCGCTTCTGATAATCAGCCAGGAGTGCAGATTCATGTATTGCAGGGCGAGCGTCCTATGGCATCGCAAAATAAGAGCTTAGGGATGTTTAACCTCGACGGGATACCGCCTGCTCCACGTGGAGTGCCACAGGTGGAAGTTACCTTTGATATTGATGCGAATGGGATATTAAACGTTACCGCAAAAGATAAGGGTACCGGAAAAGAACAGAAAATTCGTATTGAAGCAGGAAGTGGATTGAGTAAGGATGAGGTGGAGAAGATGAAAGCAGAAGCTAAGGCTAATGAAGCAGCAGACAAAGAAGCTCGGGAAAAAGTGGAAAAGGTGAATCAGGCAGATAGCTTAATTTTCCAAACTGAAAAGCAACTTAAGGAATTCGGTGATAAAGTTCCCGCCGATAAGAAAGGACCTATTGAAGCCGGATTGACTAAATTAAAAGAAGCACATAAGCAACAGGATATTAACGCAATTGATGCTGCAACTGCAGAATTGAATACAGCCTGGACGGCCGCATCAGAAGAAATATATAAAGCACAGCAGGCTGGTGGTGCGCCCGGCAACGATGGTAGTACGCAACAGCAGGGACAACAAGCTGGAGCGCATCCCGATAGTGATAATGTAACTGATGCAGAATTTGAAGAAGTGAAATAGAGATTATTTGGAATGATAGAAAAAAGCCTTTCGATGACCGAAAGGCTTTTTTCGATAAGATAGCATACGAATACCGAAGAAACCAAAACGGAAATTATTTGTTTAAATACGTAGCTTTATCCAAAAAAAATAAATTTTAGATTATTGAGTTTTTTAAATACCCTTAACGAACCTATCGGTAGGATAAAACGATTCTTCAGGAGACGCATAGTAACGTGCAGGTTGGAAGAAATATGAACGGATATTAACAAAAGAAATTAGAATGAAAAGGATCGGGATATTGTCGGATACCCATGGATTTTTAGACGACCAGGTTTTCATATTCTTTAAAGCCTGCGATGAAATATGGCATGCCGGTGACTTTGGAGATTATTCGATAGTGGAAAGACTGGAGGCCTTTAAGCCACTCAGAGGAGTGTATGGAAATATTGACGGCAGGGATATCAGAAGCCGGTTTCCTGAAAAATTGAATTTTGTAGTAGAACAGACCCGTGTTTTTATACAACATATTGGAGGCTATCCCGGGAAATATGCACCAGGCGTGAAAAAGCAAATCCTTGACAGTGGCGCTATGCTGTTTATCAGCGGGCATTCCCATATTACTAAAATTATGTACGATGAAGTGCTCCATTGTCTGCATATCAATCCCGGAGCAGCAGGAAGACAGGGTTGGCAAAAAGTAAGGACCCTGGTGAGACTGATAGTTGATGGGAAAAATATGAAAGATTGTGAAATCATGGAATTGGACAAAAAAACCGGAAATATTCAAAACTGAGTTTCCACGCTGTCCATTAAAAGACAAAAACAGGGATTAACAATTCTCAGGCAATATCCAGTAAGGCCTTAAAGGACCTTTCATGGATAGAAAGATAGGCAATCTTTTCTAACAGATCATCATCAGGGCAAAAAGCTACGCCTTTTCCGGCATGGGCGATGATACATCTGTCTTCCCGGTCATTACTCACTACAATGCAATTTTTTAGGGATACATTATATTTGTCGCAGGCGTATTGAAGGGCATTGGTCTTGCAATATGCATGTCCGCAGATACTTTCGGGGGAAGCAAAGAAGTAGGAAGGAAGGTTTACTTCACCGGTGGCTTTTCCACGGTAGAAGTTTAACTGATTAGCCAGGGCAAAATCTCCTCCTATATTTTGCCTCACATAATTGGCAATAAGCATATAGCTATGGCTTATTATCCCAACGAGATAATGTTTCTTTTTTAGATTTTCAAGAGTAGTGCGTATATCATTAGCGATTTCAATACGGGAGACGATGTTGAGTAATTCGTCCAGAGTTCTCCCTCTTAATAAAAGTCCGATTCTTTTGGTTAGGATAGTGGGATCTTTTTCATTTGATCTCAGTTCTTTCAGTTCCGTTTTGAAGCCGAATGAATCGGCGCATTCATCAATAAACCGTCCGTTGAAGATAGTACCATCGAGGTTGAAAACAATCATTTTGTGGTAGCCGGACAGATTTTCCTTCAGGGTGTTGTGCATTTCCCGCTGGATGGTTTCTATCGAAGATATCTCTGCTTCCGGCATGTTGAATACCGTTTGCAATTGGGCTTTAGCTATTATGGCTCTGGATACTTCTTTGCTCATTTTTCCCAAACTCTCCCAGGGTTTGCTGCTGTTTTCAATATAACCGATATTTACTTCTTTTATCCTTGCCTGCATCAGATACATATCAATCAAAATGCCTATATCTACGCCATAATCGTTGAAAAAGTCAATTCGGTTGAAATACCTTTTTTTCCCGGAGATCATCCCACTCAGGGGTTGTGAGAAACCGGATAAACCGGGAAAGAAGATATTGAGTAAGGGTTTAGCAACCAATTCTGTTATTCTGCCGGCATTTCGGTCAAAAGTAGCTTTTACAAAGTCTACTTCATCGTTTAAAAGCGGATCAGCCAGGAGGTTAATGGTTTCTTCAGGATAAGGATCTATGTCGCCGTCCAAAAAGATCACCATTTCATTATGGGCTTCCTGAATACCTTCTTTCATGGAGATGCCCTTACCCCTCACCTTACTATTGATTACTCTGGCGCCTGCATCTCCGGCAATTGCAACAGTTTCGTCTTCCGAATTATCATCCACCACAATCACCTCACTAACGAGTGGGTTTTTAAAGCAAAAACTTACAATGTTGCCAATGGTTTTTGCTTCATTTAATGCGGGTATAATAATTGTAATCATAATAGCTGTACTGTTATTGAATTAGCCAAAAAGCAGAAGGAGGACTGGCAAGTTACGTAACACAGCGGGAAAGCAGAAACAAAAAAATCCCGAAGACTTCGGGATTTTGAGTAATAAGATAAAAATTAAATTTTGATTAATAGTCGTTGTCGTAATCTCTCTTATTATATCCGCCACGGTCGCGGTCGCGATATCCACCGCCACCACCTTTGTTATAACCGCCGCCACCGCCGCCAAAGCTTCTCTTTTTGAAACCTCCGCCGCTTGGTTTGGCAGGCCTTTCCTGGGCTTCATTAACCACAATTTTTCTGCCTAAAATCTCCTGATCGTAAAGACTGCTGAGAGCATTTTGTGCTTCCGTATCATTTTCCATTTCAACAAAACCAAAGCCTTTGCTCCTTCCGGTTTCCCGATCTTTTACGATTTTGATTGTGGTAACAGCACCATACTGTTCAAATAGTTTTCTTAGGTCGTCTTCTGTCATTGTCCAGGAGAGGTTGCCTACATACAAGTTCATTGTAACTTAAAATTTAAAAAGTGATAATTAAAAATTAGTAATGGAAATTTAGTCGCTACAATGATCTGAGAAAACCGGAGGTTAGCCGTGAGACCAGCCAGAATAGGAACTAACGCATTACTGCAAGGTGAAGGTAATGTTTTCCAACATAATACCATAAAAAAGGAAATTTATTTATTTGAAGATGTAATCCTTGTAAAATCCTTGTTTTATCATATTATGGGAGGTGTTATTATAATTTATTTTATATCAATTTTTATGCCATAACGCAATTCATTGGCTGTTTATCCGCTTATGGCAGCATCCATTTAAATATTCCCCGCTGATAATCCCCCATAATTAAAGAGGCTTGTAAAAGCCTCTTTAATAAAATATTTCTGTATCAATTATTCAGCCACCACTTCAAACTCCAGTTCGGTTTCATTGCCGTTACTGAAATCAATTTTTGCTTTATGCGTACCCAGTTCTTTTACTTCTTCCAGGATGTGGATGCGACGACGATCTATCTCGTAACCTTTTTGATCACGTATAGCCCGGGCTATCTGAACGGTAGTGATACTGCCAAAAATTTTACCGGAAGTGCCGGTTTTAGCGCCTATCCTGATAGCGCCTTCTTTCAGCTTTTCAATGACCTGATTAATTTCTGCCAGAAGTTTTTCTTCTTTCTTCTTTAGCTGCTTCAATTTTTCATCAAGCTGCTTCAAATTAGAGGGAGAAGCTTCAATGGCATACTTCCTTGGAATGAGAAAGTTGCGGGCATAACCACTCTTCACCTTTACTTTTTCATTCGCTGCCCCCAGATTGTCTACATCTTGTATTAAGATTACTTCCATGATTACCTCTTTGTTACTTTAAAAGATCAGTTACATACGGCAATAATGCCATTTGACGTGCTTTCTTGATGGCTTCTGAAACCTTACGCTGGTATTTGAGTGAGTTTCCGGTAATTCGGCGGGGAAGCATTTTCCCTTGTTCATTGAGGAATTTTTTCAAAAACTCAACATCTTTATAGTCAATATACTTAATACCATATTTCTTGAAGCGACAAAATTTTTTCTTAGGCTGTTCTGTCTTAATCGCCGTAAGATACTTTATTTCATTAGCTTTTGCCATATTATTCAGCTTCTGCTTTTTCGTTTTTGTAATTTACACCACTTCTCTTTCTGGCATTATACCCGACGGCGTATTTATCGAGTTTGGTAACCATGTGACGCAAAATCTGCTCGTCACGGAGCATTTGAATCTTCATAGATTCATTGAAGGTGGATGGCGCAGTAAATTCCATAACCCAGTAAATACCAGTGGTCTTTTTCTGGATGGGATACGCCAGTGATTTTAACCCCCAGGGATTTGAATGCACGATCTCACCGCCAACTTCGGTAATGAGGTCTGTGTATTTTTTCTGAGCTCCTTTAAATTCCTCTTCACTCAGAACAGGGGTAAAAATCACCATCAATTCATAATTGTTCATTACCCTGAAATTTGATTTTTAAAATATGGGGTGCAAAGGTAGTTTTTTTTGCCATATATCCTAAACTTGAATCAAAATTATTGATTTTGGTGGACGCTTTTAGCTTAGAAGGCTTTTGTTCAAGCCCTCTTTAACTTATAAATGCATGGTTTTTTCCAACTCAGAACTCCGAACAACTGTTGTGTCCTTCACTATGAAATACTGCCCGAAACTGCAAAAATGTTCCTTTTGTCAACCTGTCAGTATTGTCTGGGATGGCATTTTATTTGTAACCTGAGGTAGCGCTATCATTCAATAAATAGAATTCGACATTATGACACAAGGAAACATACGTGTACAGACGGAAAACATTTTTCCTATTATTAAGAAGTTTTTATACAGCGAGCATGATATTTTTTTAAGAGAACTGGTGAGTAATGCGGTAGATGCCACGCAGAAGTTAAAGACCCTTTCTTCTATAGGAGAGGCAAAAGGAGAATTGGGGGAACTTCGTATAGATGTTAGACTGAATACAAATGACAAAACCATTACCATCTCAGATAAAGGAGTGGGGATGACTGCCGGGGAGGTGGATAAATACCTGAATCAGGTTGCCTTTAGCGGTGCAGAGGAGTTTTTACAAAAATATAAGGGGCAAAATGAAGGGAATATAATAGGTCATTTTGGACTTGGGTTTTATTCCTCCTTCATGGTGAGTAACAAAGTGGAAGTGATTACAAAATCTTATCAGCAGGATAAGCCGGCCGTTAAGTGGGATTGTGATGGGACTCCCGCATTTAACCTGGAAGAAACCGATAAATCGGAGAGAGGAACAGATATTGTGCTTCATATTAACGAAGAAAGCAGTGAATTCCTGGAGGCCGGTAGGATCAGGCAGATTCTTGAAAAGTTTTGCCGTTTTTTGCCGGTACCCATCTTTTTTGAGGAAAAACAGATCAATAATACTTCTCCTGCATGGACAAAAAAGCCCTCCGAACTGACCACAGAAGATTATCAGAACTTTTATAAAGAATTATATCCATTTAACGAAACGCCCTTATTTTGGATTCATCTCAATGTGGATTATCCTTTTAACCTCACGGGAATATTATATTTTCCTAAAATCAAACAGAGCTATGAAATCCAAAAAGATAAAATTCAACTATATAGTAACCAGGTTTTTGTAACGGAGGAAGTGAAGGATATTGTACCGGAATTTCTGATGTTGCTGCATGGCGTAATTGATTCGCCGGATATACCGCTTAATGTCAGCCGCAGTTATTTGCAGGGTGATCCCAATGTGAGGAAGATCAATAATCATATTACCAAAAAAGTAGCCGACAAACTGGAGGAGATTTTTAATAAAGAGAGAAAGGAATTTGAAGAAAAATGGGAACATACCGGGTTATTTGTGAAGTATGGAATGATGACTGATGATAAGTTTTTTGAGAGAGCTGAGAAATTTCATCTTTTCGAATCGGTGGAAGGAGGAAGATTTTATACTCTGGAAGAATACCGCGCAGAAGCAGAAGCCCTGCAAAAAAATAAAGAAGGGAAACTGGTAATTTTATACACCACTAATCCGGTGCAGCAGGATGCTTATATTCAGCAGGCCAAAGCTAAAGGGTATATTGTGGTGAAAATGGAAACCTTAGTAGATGCTGCTTTCATAAGTCAGGTAGAAAATAAATGGGAAAATATACATTTCACGCGGGTAGACGCTGATATTGCTGATAATCTTATTGATAAGCAGGAAAACGGGGAAAGCGTATTAAACAAGGAGGAAGAGGAATCGCTTAAAAAGCTTTTTGACCTGAAAGTGCCGGAGATCAACCTTTCAGTGGAAGTAAAGGGGTTAAGTCCGGAGGCGCCACCGGTTGTTGCAACCCGTCCGGAATTCATGCGCCGCATGAAGGATATGGCTGTGGCGGGAGGTCCGATGGCCGCATTTTACACTACCATGCATGATGAAGTTACCCTGACTGTAAATGGCAATCATCCTATATTTCAGCATATTCTGAAGGAGGTAGACAAGGATAAAAAAGATAAAACGGTACATAACCTGGCCGATTTGGCTTTGTTATCGCAGGGATTGCTGAAAGGTAACAGCCTTACTGACTTTATCAATCGTAGTGTAGATTTGATGGGAGGTGAGAAGAAAAATAAAATTATCCTGGAAAGTTGAGAAGTTGTCAAAGAATGAACCATTATAATCTAATGGTATATTAACTTTGGCTATGCGCAGAATGAATAAAGGCAGAGCGATTTCAATAGGCAGGTATATTGATCCGCTAACCGATTTTGGTTTCAAAAAGATATTTGGTTCTGAACCCAATAAAGATCTGCTGATATCCTTCCTTAATGAGTTATTCAAAGGGCGAAAGATAATTCGTGATTTGGTATATAACCCTCAGGAAAATAATGCTCCGGCTAAATATTACCGTAAAACGATTTTTGACCTTACTTGTACGGGAGCAGATGGTGAAACCTTTATTATAGAAATGCAAAGAGCGGAGCAGAAGTTTTTTACTGACAGGGCTATCTTCTATACATCAAGCAAATTATACGAACAAGGGCAAAAGGGTAAGGAAGACTGGGATTTTGAATTAAAGGAGGTGTATTTTATTGCGTTGATGGATTTTAATTTTGATAGTACGCTGCCGCAGAAATATCTCCACCGGGTACGACTGGCAGAGGAAGAAACCGGACAAACTTTTTACAACAAATTGGGGTATATATTTTTAGAGTTGCCTAACTTTAATTTAGCAGAAGAAGATTTAAATACCGATCTGGAACGGTGGCTGTATGTGATGCGGAATATGTCGAAAATGGAAAAAATTCCTGTACTTTTACGGAAGAAGGTGTTTCAGAAACTATTTCATATAGCTGAAATAGCCAACTTAAAAAAAGAAGAGTATATGTTGTACGAAAAAGCACTTTTAGAAAAATGGGATGAGTATGCAGTGAGAAAGACAGCGGAGGAAAAAATTAAAAGGGCAATGAAAGAAGGTATGAAAAAGGGAAGGAAGGAGGGGCTGGAAAAAGGTATGGAGAAAGGTATGGAGAAAGGTATGGAGAAAGGGAAAGTACAATTCGTTAGAAATCTGCTTTCTAATACTGATTTTGGAATTGTTAAAATAGCAGCATTGGCCAATGTTAGCGAAGCCTTTGTGAAAAAGATTAAGGCAGAAAAGAAAGCCTGACAGATTTAAATTTGCCGTTTCAAAATTACTCCGTCCAACCATTTTAGTTTCCTTCTTCTGAAAATAGGTTCATATTCGTATTCGAAAAATACATCAATGTATCTTGGACTGGCATATAATATATATATGGTACGCGGGTGTTCTTCAACAGAGAGATTCACCATTTCAAGGAAAGCCGAGATCGTTTCCTCCCCGAAAGGATTAAAAAGGAAGAACACAGATTCATCAGGATGTATTTCGTAATCCAGAACATCTTTACAATGAATCTCGTAATGAATTCCAGAAATACGATGGGTTGTTTTTTGCATTTGTTGCTCAGCAATCTGGCATAACTCTTTAGCAAAATCAACTCCTCTTATGCTGGTGAAACCATAATAAGCCGAAACCGCCATTGCTCTTCCCTTACCACAACCCAGATCGGTGAAGGATTGACAGGAGGAGATTTTTCGTATTTTATTCAATAATGATTCCAGGATGTAATAATTGATGGCTTCATATCTTGAGGCCTGATCAATATCTCCGTTTTGGATAGTAAGATCAGCTAGCTCAACGGGAGCCGATGTGTTAATTCTGTATTTTCGCTCCCCCCTTATTTCGTGAAATACAATGAAGGTTGCCAATACCGGATTCCACCGGGAAGCAAAATGCCAGAATATGCTGATATAATCCTTCCATTTTTTCATCCACCGGTTATCATTTTTATATTATCCCCGCTGTTCATTTATCTCAGGTATGCTTTAAGTAAAGCATTAAAATATTTCATTGGAACTGGGCTTTAGGTCAATAACTTTCAACTGTAGATTCTTTTCCCCATTCCAATTATTTTCCTCAATGGTGAATACTATATCCACGGGCTTTAGGGATTGTAAAAGTCCGATTTGAGATTCCATATTAAATCCGATTCCACTAAGCACGGTATTATTTTGTTTGAGCGAAAATTTGATATGCTTTTCTCTTACAACTTTAGAATATCCGGTATCTGTCACCCTTCGGCTTAAAAAAACAGGACGCATATTTTCAGGTCCAAAAGGTTCCATCTGACTGAGAATTTTGAACAAACCCGGTGTAATGTCCGAAAATTGGATCTCCGTATCAATATCTATTGATGGTATCAGGAGTTCAGGCTTAATTTTTAAATTCACCACTTCTTCAAACTTCCTGCTAAAAGATTCAACCTTTTCGGGAAGCAGGGTCATACCTGCTGCGGCAAAATGTCCGCCGTAACCCAATAGAAATTCACGGCATGCATGTATAGCTTCATATAGATTAAAGCCGGGTACGCTTCTGGCGCTGCCGGCCACAATTTCTCCGCTTTGTGTTAAGACCACTGTAGGCCGATAATACCGTTCAATTAGTCTTGAAGCCACAATCCCGACCACTCCCTTATGCCAATGTGGCTGATAAACAACCGTTGTCTTTCTCCTGATCAGAATTTCATCACTTTCTATAAGTTGCAATGCCTGTTCTGTAATACTGGTGTCGGCTTCTTTCCGGTCGTCATTATCTGCATGAAGCATGCCGGCAAACGTAATTGCCTTTTCATAGTCTTTCTCAATAAATAGTTGCACGGCTTTTCGGGCATCGTCCATACGGCCGGCAGCATTAATTCTGGGCGCAATTACAAACACCAGGTTGTTGACCTGCAGGACTGATTTTTGGAGTCCGCTAAGTTCAATCAGCGCTCTGATGCCGGGAGAGGGGTTATCATTCACCTTTTTCACCCCGTAATAAACCAAAATTCTATTTTCTCCTTTTATGGGTACTATATCTGCTGCAATGGCGATAGCCACTAAGTCTAAATATTCAAAACATTCCTTTTCGTCTTTTTCAAGATATTGGGTAATGGCGCATATCAGTTTAAACCCGATACCGCATCCGCACAATTCCTTGTAGGGATAAGAACAGTCCTTTTGCTTGGGATTTAGTATTGCTACTGCAGCAGGCAATTCTTCATCCGGCAGATGGTGATCGCAGATAATAAAATCAATACCTAATGTGCGGGCATACTGTACCAGATGGGTTGATTTTATGCCGCAATCCAGGGCAATGATCAGCGAGATGTCATTAATGGCTGCATAGTCAATTCCTTCTTTAGATACCCCGTAACCCTCCCGATAACGGTGAGGAATATAAAATTCAATTTGTTCAGATGAATAAACAGTTTGCAGAAAACGATACATGCAGGAAACTGCGGTAGTGCCGTCTACATCATAGTCACCGAATACCAGAATTTTTTCTTGTTTTTCAAAGGCTGTAATAATCCGTTGCACTGCTTTTGTCATATCTTTCATCAGAAACGGATCGTGTAAATCACTAAGCTGAGGCCGGAAATAGCTTTTTGCCTCATCATAGGTTTCGATACCGCGCTGTACCAGTATTTTACAAAGCACAGGATGGATTTTAAGTGCAGAATGCAATAGCGCTGTTTTTTTCTCATTCCCCTCCCGGATATGCCATTTCTTTTCCATGGGTGTTTTTCGTTAATGTTTTCGGTCGGTTGTGTAATTTACCATTTCTTCTAATGCATCACGTATTTCGGAAGCCGGGAATTCGTATAATACGGCAATAGCCTTTTCTCTGTACTCCCTCATCTTCTGAATACCATAATCAATCCCTCCCGCCGCTCTTACTTCATTAATTACATATTGCACCTTTTCTTTTCTCCGGTTCTGATTCTTTATGATATACACCAACTCTCTTCGTTTGGAACCACTTACATGATGAAGGGTATAGATCAGTGGCAGGGTTAGTTTTTTTTCTTTGATATCATTTCCAGTGGGTTTCCCTATACTTTCTGTACCGTAATCAAAGAGATCGTCCTTAATTTGAAACGCTATGCCGGTATATTCACCGAATCTTCTCAGTTTTTCTGTAATTTCTTCATTCTGTGCTGCTGACCAGGCTCCTGCTGCGCATGCCGATGCCAGCAGGGAGGCTGTTTTAGTTTTGATGATTTCAAAATACACCTCTTCGCTGAGGTTTAACCCCCTTGCTTTTTCTATTTGCAGCAGCTCGCCTTCACTCATTTGGCGAACTGCGTCTGAAAGAATATGCAATATCCGGTAATCTTTTCCATTCAGAGACAGGAGCAAACCCTTACTCAAAAGATAATCTCCTACCAGCACAGACACTTTGGTTTTCCAAAGAGCATAAGTTGAAAAAAAACCGCGTCTTTCATAAGATTCATCCACCACATCATCGTGAACCAGGGTTGCGGTATGCAATAATTCCACCAATGATGCCGCACGATAGGTGGAATCATTGATTTCTCCGGCAAGACGGGCGGAAAGCAAAACAAACATAGGACGGAGCTGCTTGCCTTTCCGTTTTACAATATATTGCATAATCCGATCGAGCAGAGGGACATTGCTTTTAACCGACTCTCTGAATTTTGATTCAAAGACTGCCAGTTCTTCACCCAGGATCCTTTTTGCTATATTCATCTTAGTAAATGAGGCATTATTGTTGTGCTGATTCAGATAATTTCCTGAAAGCCTAAAAAAATGCAAGTTAGCGGTGTAATTTATTATTTTTAAAAAATTTGGTATTTGCAAGCCAATCAATACTTTTGCATTTCCTTACTTTAGGAAATTATTGTATTTATTAACTATTAATCAGACGATATGGCAACCCCAAGGAAATTATTGCTGCTCGGTCTCTTATGTTTTTTGACCTCCGGCCTTTTTGCCCAGGAGACAACGGGTAGTTACGATTGGAGAGATTCATCTTTAATACCTTCAAGACGCCTTGCTCAACACAATGAATTCTTGAATAATCAATACAATTTTCCTGCAAAGCCCAGAAGTCAATGGGAACTAGGGGTAAAGGTGGGAACTTTTAATATTATTGGAGATATTGCCTCTCAGTTTCCTACACCCGGTTTTGGAGTGCATGTAAGAAAATCGCTGGGTTATGTATTTTCGCTGCGCGCTGAATATATTTATGGCATGGCAAGTGGTGTAAACTGGAAAGCCAGAACAGCAGGGTTGGCAGACCATTGGAGAGATGCAGGTTATCTGGGGGGGGCAAATCCGGTATATGACAATTATAAGTCGAAAGTGCAGGATTTATCAATCCAGGGTATTTTTACAATGAACAATCTTCGTTTTCATAAAAATAAAACAGGATTCGTGGTGTATGGAATAGCGGGTATTGGCGCTACTGTATATGATACTAAAGTAAATGTTGGAAACAGCCCGGCAGCATATAATTTTAATTCCGTGTCTGGTAATATTTATAAGGACAGAAGACAAACTATTAAAGATGTTAAACGGATATTAGATGCAGGCAGTTATAACACCCCTGCTGAAAATGAAGGTTCTACCAGATCGAAATTATTTGGAAAGACCCTGCGGTTTTCCAGAACCCTTGGCGCAGGCATGGCTATAAAACTGAGTGACAAGCTAAATCTGGCAATAGAAGACAGGGTTACTATGATTGGTGATGACCTCCTCGATGGGGTGCGCTGGCAAAACGTAACCACAAATGTTGGTCCCGGAGGTGGTATAAATGGCAGGGTAATGACAGCCAGCTATGATATATATAATTATGCCAGTGTTGGTTTAAATATTAATCTTGGATCCAGTTCCAAGTCTGTTCAACCCCTGTGGTGGCTTAATCCCCTGGATTACGCCTATAGTGAGTTGAATAATCCAAGGCATATGAAGATACCCAAACCGGTATTGGAAGATTCTGATGGCGATGGCGTACCCGATCAGTTTGATATGGAACCGAATACTCCTGCTGGCGCACCTGTGGACAGTCATGGGGTAAGCAGGGATACGGATGGTGATGGCGTACCAGATTATAAGGATAAAGAACTGATTACACCTACTATTTGTCAGCCGGTTGATGCGGATGGTGTAGGCAAATGTCCCTGTCCGGATGAATCCTGCTTCGAAGGTTTAGCTTTAAGAAGGGGTGGTAGTGATTGTGGTATTGGTGAACTTCCCAGCATCTCGTTCAATGCGAAGGTGTTCAGGCTGTCTAAGGATGCGGAAGCGGTTTTGGCTAATGTAGCTGAAAGATTAAGACAAAATCCGGGTTGTAGAATAGTCGTTACCAGTTATGCCTGTGAGCCTTCTAAGTCTTCTCAGCAATTAAGCTGGGACAGGGTAAATGTGGTAATCAACTATCTCGTTGAAAAACAGGGTATTAGTTCTGATCGTTTGATCTTTAAATACGGTGAATTGGGAGGCGATTGTAATACAGTTGACCTGAGATCTGCCGAATCAGGAGATGAAGGTCCTAATACCGTTCCAGCTCCACATCCTAATCTGAGAAGAAGAGGATAACATATTAATCATCAATATTTTAAATAAATATTAGTCAGGCCGGCTCTTCAATTTGAAGAGCCGGCTTTTTTATCAAAGCCTTAACGTGTTGCTAAATATGTGTGGTTTATATTTATTCCTTCGGTTATTGAAATAAAATCAATTATTTTTGCCCGCCTTTTATGAAAATAATCAAATACCTATTTTTTTTCGTCGCGGCATTGTTTATTTTTTCATCCTGCTCTAAGTTTTCCAAGGTGATGAAAAGTAAGGACTATGAGTACAAGCTTAGAATGGCGGATCAGTACTATGTAAAGAAAAAATACCGGTATGCCCAGCAGTTGTATGAAGACCTGTTTCCGGTTTTTAAAGGTTCCAATAAATTTGAAGATATCCATTATAATTTTGCCTACTGTGCTTATAATTTAAGAGATTATATCAGTGCCGAAAATCTTTTTAAGAGTTTTCTGGAATATTTTCCCAATAGCGCTAAAGCCGAGGAGGTGGACTTTATGCATGCCTTTTGTTTTTTTAAACAGTCTCCAAGGGCTGAACTGGATCAAACTAATACTATGAAGGCAATGGGTCAAATGCAGACTTTCATTAATACCCACCCGGGATCAGAACGAAACAAAGAAGCACAGGAAATCATTAGTCAGTGTTATAATAAGTTGATTACCAAAGACTACAAAAGTGCTGAATTGTATTATAACATTGGCCAGTATAAGGCTGCAGCAATTGCGTTCGCGTCTTTATTGGAAAGCTACCCCGATGCACATAATGCAGATGAATTTAAACTTTGGGTGGTGAGAGCCTATTTTAAATATGCCGCAATGAGTATACCAGGCAAGCAAAACGAGCGTTATGAGCAGGTGGTGGAAGAGGCGCAGGATTTTCAGGACCGATTTCCTGAAAGTAAACTCCTGAAAGAAGCAGAACGTTACTTAACTTTGTCGCAAAATAATTTAAAAACCATTTCTCAATGAGCAGATTAAGAAAACAATGGGGTGTCAATACTCCTAATGTGGTAGAGACAAAAAATCTTATTGATATTAAAGGCAAGACTGGTAATTTGTATGAGTCAATTGTAATTATTAGTAAAAGAGCCAACCAGATTAATATTGCCCTTAAGGAGGAACTGCATAATAAATTAGAAGAATTTGCAAGCCATACAGACAGTCTCGAGGAAATTCATGAAAATAAGGAACAGATAGAAATATCCAAAGCGTATGAAAGAATGCCCAATTCGGCACTGTTGGCTACACAGGAATTTCTTGATGATAAAATCTATCACCGAAAAAGTGATGACGATTTATTTAGTTAAATATTTTTATAAATAGTCAGGAAATAATCTTTTGCGGCAATTCATACCTGCCGCTTTTGTATTTTTAGGAATAGATTGTTTTAATTAACCTGAAAAGATATACCCTTATAATTTCATTTAATGCTTCAAGGGAAAAAAATATTGCTTGGGATAACGGGAAGTATTGCAGCCTATAAGGCAGCTGTGCTGGTTAGGGAATTGGTGAAAGCAGGGGCGGAAGTTCGCGTGGTGATGACTGATGCAGCTCAGGATTTTATCTCGCCACTCACGATTGGAACACTTTCAAAAAACCCCGTACACTACAGGTTTTTTGATGAAGATACCTGGACAAATCATGTGATGCTGGGACAGTGGGCTGATGTAATGCTGATAGCGCCGCTGAGTTGTAATACCCTCGCTAAAATGGCTGCCGGTATTTGTGATAACCTTTTATTATCTGTATATCTTTCAGCAACTTGTCCGGTGATGGTAGCTCCGGCCATGGATGAAGATATGTGGAACCATCCTTCAACAAAACGGAATTTACGGACTATTGCCTCTTATGGCAATCATATCCTGCCCGTAGAAAGGGGATCGCTGGCAAGTGGATTAATCGGAGAAGGAAGAATGACGGAACCGGAAGATATTGTTGAAGGAGTAATCAGTTTTTTTAATCAGAGAAATGATTTGAAGGGTCAAAAGGTATTGATAACCGCTGGTCCAACCTACGAACCTCTTGATCCTGTAAGGTTTATTGGTAATCATTCCAGCGGGAAAATGGGTGTGGCTATTGCACAGGAAATGTTAAACAGAGGGGCAGACGTAACACTGATACTGGGTCCAACAGCCCATGAACTGCCATTAAAGGGGCTTGATGTTATCCGGGTGCAGTCTGCACAGGAAATGTATGATGCCTGCTGTGACAGTTTTGAAGTGGTTAATCTGGCCGTAATGGCAGCGGCAGTAGCAGATTATACTCCGGTAACGGTAGCGCCGGACAAAATAAAGAAGAAAGAGGAAAGCTTAGTATTGGAATTGAAGAAAACACCGGATATCCTCAGGCGTTTGGGTGAGATAAAGAAACCTGGACAAACGCTGGTGGGTTTTGCACTCGAAACCAGCAACGAACGGGAAAATGCTCTTTCTAAACTGAAGGAGAAGAAGGCAGATATTATTATTTTAAACTCATTAAAGGATAAAGAAGCAGGCTTTGGTAAGGATACCAATAAAGTGATCGTTTTTGATAAAAATGGTGGTGAAAAAAGTTATGAGCTCAAATCCAAGGCTGCGGTTGCTAAGGATATTGTTGATTATATAATTGGATATGTATGTATAAAATCCTAACCCTTCTGCTGGTGTTGTTTTCATACTTTTCAGTTTCTGCTCAGGAACTGAATGCCAGGGTATCCGTAATGGCCGGACAGATCAAAAGCACAGTCAACAAAAATGTATTTCAAACCCTGCAGACAGCGTTGACAAGTTTTTTGAACAACCGGAAATGGACCAATGACAGCTACCGTCAGCCGGAGAAGATCAACTGTACTTTTCTGCTGAATCTTACACAGGATATTGAGCCTAATGTATATCGCGCGGTGCTTACCATTCAGGCAGGTCGTCCTGTTTTTAATAGCAGCTATATTTCGCCTCTGCTGAATTTTCAGGACAATGATGTGACTTTTAAATATATTGAATTCCAGCAAATTGAATTTAATGAAAGTAATATTTCGGGGTCTGACCCCATGGCTTCAAACCTTACAGCCATTTTTGCTTATTATGCCTATGTAATTCTCGGCCTGGATTACGATTCTTTTTCTCCCAGAGGCGGTGATCCTTATTTTAAGATTGCGCAGAATATTGTATCAGGTGCGCCGGACGGTCGTAATATTAGCGGTTGGAAGGCCTTTGATGGACAGCGAAACCGATACTGGCTGGCGGAAAACTTTAATAACAGCAAGTATTCTTTGCTGCACGACAGTTATTATGCCTATTACCGAATGGGACTGGATAAAATGTACGAGGATGAAAATGATGCCCGGCGGCAAATTATCAGTGGACTGAATCATTTGAATACATTGAATTCAGATAATCCTAATCTGATGGGCGTCCAGGTTTTTTTCCTGGGAAAAAGTGATGAATTGGCGAATCTTTTTAAAAAAGCAGCACCACAGGAAAAAGTACAAGCTTCAGAATTGTTACAGAAACTGGATATTCCCAATGCAAATAAATATAAACAGGTATTGAAATGAGAATTGCCGGTGGGTTAATCTGGTTGCTTTTCAGTATTTTGTTGATTTCGTGCAGGAATAACAGAGTGCCTTCTGATATTATTCAGCCTGATGAGATGGGAAAAATATTGTTCGAAATATCTATGGCTGAAGAATTTGTAAACTCATATGTGGCAAAAGATTCCTCCAGAAATAAGGAGATAGAAATACAACAGGAATATCAAAAGATATTTCTATTACATAAGATCAGTGAACCTCAGTTTAAAAAAAGCTATGAATTTTATAATGCGCATCCTGCGATCTTCAAAACGCTGATGGATTCCCTTAATGACCGGGGTCAGCGCTCCAGGAACCGACTATTCCGAAGTGCCGACGAATAGTGTCCTTCGCTCGAAAACTATGGATTACCGGCATTCGGACAGTTATTTTCAATAATTTCACCTCCGGTGTTTTAAATGTAAAAAATTAAGACTCATGTTTACAAGCAGGGACGACCTGAAACTGGATTATGGAGTAGATATGGAGATTGGAAAATTTTTGGTTGACCGGAAGGTGCCATCAGATAATCTGTACTGGAAAGATCGGCTCTTATATATTGTTCCGATGCCCGGATACTTGTTTATCCCTTTATATATGGATATTCAGTTCAGGTTAGGACTTCCTAAGGAACAATTGCTTTCTGAACCTCATCTGCAGTTGCTGGAAGCTATACTTCACAGTGCGGCAAAGTTGGAAGAGAAAAAGATAGATTTTAAGGAACATATTGCGGAATGTATAGCCCGAACCGAACCGGTAAATAAGAATCCCGAATTTCTCCAGGATCTCAGGCGTTATTTTGGAGGTGAGAATCAGAAATCAATGGTGTCTCTCGGGACGCGCTATCCTTCGCTTAACCGTGCAGATGCTTATTTGTTCAGCCTTTGTTTTTTTGAATTTGACAGTCATTTAAAAACTATGCTGGTGAAGGCGTGGTATGCCCTTATCAGCTACTATCTGATGATTGACGACCTTGAAGATTTAGAAGCTGATTATTCCCACCAGGAGGAGAATGCGGTGATAGATGCAGGATTAAGTGACAAGGGGGTAGAATCCATTAACGCTGTTTTTGATCTGAGTTTTTCAACCCTTAATAGTATCAATCCGGTTCTGGCAAACCGCATTGACCATAAAAGACAGGTTATTCGGGTAAAACAGAAAATAGACGATTTTCTTGCCAAAATAAAATCGGACAATGACTAAAAGGATTTCAGGGTGCAGCTAAATTGAACCTTTCTTATTTTTGTTGGATATGCTGAATAATTGCACAGAAAAGGAGAGATATATTTTTAGAAAGATCGCAGACACTGCCGGAAATCTTGGGGTTGATTGTTATCTGGTAGGAGGATTTATACGAGACAAACTACTCGGCCGCGAAACGAATGATATAGATGTTGTATGTGTAGGTGATGGTATTGAGCTGGCCCAAAAAACGAGTCAGCAGTTTACGCCCATACCCAGGGTATCAGTTTTTAAGAACTTTGGAACGGCTCATTTTCATTTTGAAGGGTTGGATATAGAATTTGTTGGCGCCAGAAAAGAAAGTTATCGGTATCATTCCCGCAATCCTCAGATTACAGATGGAACCCTCCAGGATGATCAAAACAGGAGGGATTTCACTATCAATACCCTTGCAGTAAGCCTGAATAAAGAAGATTATGGGATGCTTATTGATCCTTTTAACGGCAGGGCAGACCTGGAAAAAGGAATCATCAAAACGCCGCTGGATCCGGAACAGACTTTTAGTGATGACCCGTTGCGCATGATGAGAGCGATACGTTTTGCATCCCAGTTACAATTTGTGATTGATGACCCTACCTGGCTGGGAATTAAAGAAAATATTGATCGGGTGCGCATTATTTCTCAGGAGAGAATAACCGATGAACTAAATAAAATTTTGCTGAGCAATAAACCTTCCATCGGACTGAATTTGTTGTATCAGTGTGGGCTATTGCATCTCATCTTTCCTCAAATGGTTGATCTTGCTGGTGCAGAATATAAAGATGGCATGGGGCACAAGGATAATTTCTACCACACGCTTCAGGTGGTGGATAATGTAGCGGATCAAAGCGATGACCTTTGGTTGAGATGGGCCGCTGTTTTGCATGATATTGGAAAACCGGCCACCAAAAGATTTGAGGAGGGACATGGATGGACTTTTCACGGCCATGAGGTGGTTGGGGGAAGGATGGTACCCAGAATATTTGCCAGGTTTAGATTGCCTCAGGATCATAAAATGCGGTTTGTGAAAAAAATGGTGGAGTTGCACCTAAGACCTATCAGTCTTACCAAAGAAAATATTTCCGATTCTGCACTGCGGCGGTTATTGTTTGATGCAGGAGATGATCTGGATGATCTGATGGTTTTGTGCAAAGCCGATATTACCTCTAAAAATAAGATAAAAGTTAGGCGCTATCTGGAAAATTTTGAAATGGTGCAGCTTCGTTTGCGTGAGGTTGAAGAAAAAGACCGGATACGGAACTGGCAGCCACCGATTACAGGAGAAATGATTATGGAGATATTTGGCATTTCGCCCTGCAAGAAGGTGGGCGAAATTAAAAATGCGATCAGGGAAGCCATTCTGGATGGAAAGATTGAGAATAATTATGATGCGGCCTACGATTTTATGCTTGAGAAAGCAGAAGAGCTTGACCTTGCGCCTGTGAAATAAATGTGTTTTGCAATGACTATTAAGACTGCGGTAAAATCCCGGATTAACTGACAGAATTATAGTAGTTTTGAAAGATTTTAGGATATTCAACCGCTAAAAAACAATTATGGCTATTTTAAAATTCAGGGTATATTTTGAAGATGACGATAGCATTTACCGTGATGTTGCAGTAAAACATTCCCAGACTTTTTTGGATTTGCACTATGTGATTTTACAAAGTTATGATTTTGATTCAAAGCACCAGGCTACCTTTTATCGCAGTAATGATAATTGGCAGCATGGACGGGAGATAAGTCTTGAAAAATATGATAAATCCTATAAGGCCGATCCGCTGATCATGGCAGAGACTGCAATTGGAACAGAAATTCGTAATCCGAATGAAAAGTTCGTTTATGTGTATGATTTTTCCAGAAACTGGACTTTTTTATTGGAGTTGATTAGTGTGTCTAAAGAGGAAAATCCAAAACTGACTTATCCGGCGGTTATCCGTTCAGAAGGAGTGGCGCCGAGTCAGTATGGAACTAAAAGTATTCTTGGCGATCGTTTTATGGATGTAGAAGAAAAATATGACCTCACCAGTGGATTAGACGGTTTTGGAGAAGAAGGCGAGGCAGACAATAGTGATTTGGAATCGGAAGAAGACGGGCTACATGCAGAATAAGTCCATGTTCAATTATCTTCTTTCTGTTTACGATCCAACATTCCTTCAGAATATATAGCATGTCTGGCAAAACCTGTATCGTTATTTTGGGACCTACCGCAGGAGGTAAAACTAAGCTGGCACTGCAATTAGCCGATATATTTAATACTGAAATCATTTCGGCCGACTCCCGCCAATGCTACAAAGAACTTAATATTGGGGTAGCTAAACCTTCTAAAAGAGATTTAGCCCGCATAAGGCATTATTTTATCAACTCTCATTCCGTTTCTGAAGAGGTAAATGCAGCAGTTTTTGAGAAATATGCCTTAGCTGCCGCAAAGAAAATCTTTGCTGAAAAAGATTATGCTGTTATGGTTGGTGGTACAGGATTGTATATCAGGGCTTTTTGTGAGGGTTTGGATGAAATGCCTCCGATAGATGAAACGGTTCGTCAGTCTTTGAGAGAGAAATATGCTATGAATGGCATGACCTGGCTGCATGAAATGGTGCAAAAATATGATCCTTTGTTTTACGAAAAAGGAGAAATCTATAATCCACATCGTCTTTTACGTGCGCTGGAAGTAAAGATGTCTTTCGGAAAGTCTATTTTGGAGTTACATACATCGGCTAATAAACAGCGACCCTTTAATCTGATAAAAATAGGATTAGCGCTTCCCCGCGAAGTGCTGTATGAACAAATCAGCAGGAGAGTGGATTTTATGATGGCAGAGGGATTAATGGAAGAAGTAATAACACTTAAGGATTACCGTTATAAAGCAGCGCTGCAAACAGTAGGATATACTGAGCTGTTTGAATATCTGGATGGCAGGACAACGCTCGAAACTGCAACAGATCGGATTAAAATAAATACCCGGCGGTATGCAAAACGGCAGTTGACATGGTTTAGGAGAGAACCGGGGGTAATATGGTTTGCGCCCGACCAGGAGCAGGAGATTGTAAAGTATATCAGGATGTCGGTAAATTCAGAACCTGAGATGTCTTAACTTGAGCCGGGCAATGGAACTGCCTGTTCAGTGCTTTATCTTTATTTACTAAATGATCGCTATGGCAGATGTACTACAGGAAGTGAAACAATTTTTTGAACAATGTTCTCAGCAGCTTGTCAGGGAATTGTACACTCTTAAACAGGCAGGCAGCAATCGTCAGTATTTTAGATCATTAACGGATGGCGGATCGTTTATTATTACCAATAATCCTAACAATGTGCCAGAGAATAATGCCTTTATTGAATTTGCCAGGCATTTTCATAAGAAACATCTTGCTGTTCCGGAAATTCTGTGTGTGAACAAAGAGAAAACCAAATATGTGCAGACCGATTTTGGAGATGTTTCTCTGTTTGATATCATAAAGCAGGAAGGGTATAATCAACGGGTAAAGGATTTGTATAAACAAACCTTTTCTGCCTTAGCCAATCTGCAAATAACGGGAGGTGAAGGATTAGATTACAACAATTGTATTGCCACCAGATCTTTTGATAAACAGGCCATATACTCTGACCTGCTGTATTTTCTCTATTATTTTGTTCGTGCGCTAGACCTGCCGTATGATAAAAATTTATTACTGAACGATTTTGAGTTGCTAAGCAGCTATTTGATGCAGGAGGAAGCCCGGTATTTTATGCACCGCGACTGTCAGAGTCGCAATGTTATGGTGCAACAGGAGAAGGTGTATTTTATAGATTTTCAGGGCGGTATGCAGGGAGCCTTGCAGTATGATGCTGCCTCCATGCTATGGCAGGCCCGAGCGGTTTTGCCTCATGAATGGAAAGATGAATTGATATTATATTATTTTGAAAGAGTTAATGAACTGTTGGGCAGCCGGCTAAACAAGAAGGATTTCCTCGATAGTTATGATGGTTTTGTGCTGATACGTATGCTTCAAACCCTGGGGGCCTATGGTTTCAGAGGACTGTTTGAACGGAAGCAACATTTCATTGCCAGCATCCCCTATGCCCTGAAGCAATTGCGCTGGTTTCTTGAAAATAAAACTATTCCGATCAGACTTCCGGAGTTGCAAAAACTGTTGTGGCATATTGTAGATGATAGAATAATTGCTCGTTATGAAACTGTGAAGGCTACAGAGCAGTCTCCGTTGATAGTGCATATCAATAGTTTTTCTTATCGTAGTGGTATACCTGAAAGTGAAGATACCAATGGAGGAGGTTTTGTGTTCGACTGCAGAGGGATATTCAATCCCGGGCGGTTTGAAGAGTTTAAGAAGCTGACCGGACGGGATAAAGAGGTTCAGGAGTTTTTATTGCACAAAACCGAAATGCCTTCCTTCTTACAGTATGTCTTTGGAATAGTAGACATTTCGGTAACGGATTATATTAAACGTAATTTCCAAAGCCTGATGGTGAATTTTGGTTGTACCGGGGGGCAGCATAGGAGTGTTTTTGCTGCTGATCAGATGGCAAAGCATCTGCAGGAAAAATTTGGGGTTAAAACGGAATTGCATCATTTGGTGCAGGAACAAAAAAACTGGATCAATGAATAGAAATAACAAATGATGCCGAAAGGAGATAGCCATACCTTACAGCCCCTCACTACCGCCATGATCTTTGCTGCCGGACTGGGTACCAGGCTCAAACCCTGGACTGATAATCATCCGAAGGCGCTATTCCCGGTAAATGGCAAACCTTTATTGCAACGGAATCTGGAATACCTGAAGGGATTTGGTATTCACAATATTGTCATCAACGTGCATCACTTTGCCGGGCAGATTATAGATTTCTTAAAAGTTAATGAACAGTTTGGTTGCGACCTTCATATCTCTCTGGAAACAGAGGAACCCTTAGAGACCGGTGGGGGATTGAAAAAGGCGGCGGGTTTTTTACAAGGGGTGCATCCGTTTTTAGTGATGAACGCGGATATTCTGACCACTCTTAATATTCATGATCTGTTGGCTTTTCATCAGCAGCGGCAGCCCCTGGTTACCCTCGCAGTCAGTGAAAGAAAATCTTCCCGTTCTTTTCTGTTTACCTCCCGGCAGCAGTTGTGCGGTTGGCGGAATAACCATACCGGGCAGGAACGAATATCTGTACCGGGCGTGGATTACACACCCAAAGCCTTTAGTGGTATTCAGATTATTTCTCCCGATATTTTTGGGCTGATAGAAGAGGAAGGCAAGTTTTCTCTTGTTGATCTTTATCTTCGGCTTTCACAGCACCATTATATTGCCGGGTATGATCATACCGGCGATGTATTGATTGATGTAGGTAAACCAGATGCTGTTGAGCAGGCAGAACAATATTTTGTATAAGTTTCAGCGATCAAAGATCGGCGAGGTGAAACTTCACTAAACAGGAAATGGTGTAATAGAAGAAAAAGAAGAAGAGAGTTTCTTTCTGTTCATGAAACTACAAGATACAGATGGCATTATAATGATTAATATAGCCGGTAGTTTTGTGGCTATCAAAAGAAGGTAACTAATGTGTTTTTTCAATAAGGGGAGAAGGTTTATTGGATCCATCGGGGTCATCTGTTTATCTTTTTTATTTTTTTTGTCCGGCCTAAAGGTTGAAGGACAAGTATTTGAAAACAGAACTGAAAGCGTCTCTTATTTGGGAAATCTGAGGGATACCCTGAAACTTAAGGAACAAAACAGATCATTTACTCATTAATTCGGTATTGAATATCGTCCGGCCTGGGTAATTCCCTCCGATCCATTCTATAAAACAAACAATAGCACAAGATTCTCTCCCGGATTTGCACATTCGGGACATTTGAAATATGCATTCTCTCTGCCCAAAAACTCTTTAGGGGGTCGGGTTTACTCCCGAACTTATCAGGGTGTCGGAATGGCTCTTTTTGATTTTGGAAACCGAAAAGAAATAGGCAGGCCATTTGCAGTTTATCTTTTTCAAAAATCCCG
>CAZFGP010000037.1:5911-28710 GCA_964518685.1 uncultured Terrimonas sp. | reverse complement strand
TATTGCCAACGCGTACAGCCCCAACAAAGTTGGCTGTAGGTGGCCCGGGTATTCTTAATTTAATTCCCAGCTCTTTAATCCGGGTTTCGGGATCCTTAGTTGTTTGAGAGCTGGAATATTGTGGACAGGCAAACAGAAAAAGGAAGATTACTGATAGAACAGAAAAAAATTTTGTCATAACATTTTAGTCGAAACGGTTATAAAAGAATCAATTAAAAAGAAAGCCAATCAATAAGTAAAAAAGTTAAAAGGTAAATTATTTCCCTTCGGTTACATTTCTTATTAAACGCAGCCAGTTTCCTCCCATAACTTTATTAATTCGGGATTGAGAATAACCCTGTGCTTTAAGCGCTTTATATAATTCAGGATAATCTCCTGCATCCTTCATTTCCTTTGGCAGGGCCAGCCCTCCGTCAAAGTCTGAACCAAAGCCAACGTGATCTTCTCCTGCCAGCCGTATTCCGTAATCAATAACTTTAGCTAATTGATGCACACTCATCTGGTATTCTTCGGGTATTACCTGATGTGACACAAAAGGCAGTTCCTTTGCCACTTCCCGGTCAGCCTCTTCTATGGTCGTTACTTTTTTGGGAGGTTCAATCAGTTTTAAAGGATTAGGTTTTGAGGTTTCCCATTTGTAATATTTAGGATCGTTAAAGTAATGGCCTAATTGAAGCGCTATTACCCCGCCTTTTGCTGCCACTGCTTTTGCTGCCTCATCCGAGATATTCCGCTTGATATTCACTATACCTCTAAAGCCCCCATGTGTGTAGGCTACCGGATGACTGCTGGCTTTTGCAACCTGAGTGATAGCCGTTGAAGAGGCGTGGGCAACATTAATTACCATCCCCAACCGGTTCATTTCTTCAACAATCTTTATGCCCTTGGCGTTAATGCCATTCCACTTTCGTTCTCCCGAACATGCATCAATAAAAGAATTGGTATCGTTGTGTGCGGTCAATTGCATTGATCTGAGTCCTAACCTGTATAGCGCTCTTAAAAGGTACAAGTCTCCTTCCATATCGAAACTTCCTTCCAGATCAAGGAAGGCTGCAATTTTTCCCCGTTTAGTAATTTCTTCAATCTGAGAAGCGTTAAGAGCCAGTTCTATAACTGCGTTGTTTTTTTCTATCTGTTCTAAGGCTAACTCAACAACGCGAAAGGTATTCTTTACTTCAAAATGTCCGGGGTAATAGACCTCCGGAGTATAAACAGAAAAAAAAAAGGCATTAATTTTCCCATCTTTTATTTTTGGCAGATCCACCATGCCTTCATCCTTGTACCGTTGTCCGATATCCAGTCCTTCTAATAGTTGTCTGGACATTACATGAATATGTCCATCCATTACAAAGTCGGGATAATGAACCTCAGAAGAAACGTTTACGGAAGCAAGCGATTTTTCGGGGTCAAAGAGTGAATTTGATCTGGCTGTCTGATCAAAAACATTTCCCGCAACGGGTAAGAAAGCCAGGCTTTTGATTAATGCTCTTCGTTTCATTTTTTTCTCTTAAAGATTAAAGTATATTCAAATTTCCTAATCCTCCTGAATCTGTATAAATCAATCCAGCATTTTTCCATCTGCGCCCCAGCCTTTTGTACCAAAATGCGAATCCTTTGAAACCTGGTAGCGCAGGTTTGCCAATTGGGGGGTATCTAATTTTTTGTATCCCTGAAAACGGGATTCAAGTTCAAAATCTAAGATTCCGCTGGTAAGCAATGTTCGTTCAACAGGATAAGGTGGTTTACCCGTTTCAAAGAGTATTTCAATGTTTTTTACAAGATGGCTAAAGTGATGATGTGGCCTGCTATTCTGTAAATCCATAAGTGTTGAAAAAGATTTAGAACGTCCGTCAAGGTCAACCGCTACGGTAAAGTCTTCGACCAGACCTGTCATTAAAAAAGCCGCTGCTTTTAATCCATCGGTATAATCAATTATAAAAACAGTGGGGTTTTTTACTAATTCTTTTATCTCTCCGGATTTACGGGTATTACTGTGGGAAAGCGCCTCATGAAACAGGCGATTCACCCATTCATTTTCTCTTAAGTAATTCCAACATTCTTCCTGCTCTAAACATTGAACTGATTGAACGCCTGTTTCTCCGCCTTTGCGACGCTCAACGATACATTGTAATGCTTCGAGTAAATGGAAGCCATAAATATCAAGGCCACTGTAGGAAATGGCCACCGCCTGTTTTTGGGGTATACCAAAGGGACTGTCTATGGCCGGGTTACGAAATGCGACCGGTACAGAAGAACCGGCAAGCATAGGGAATTTTAACTCTTGAGATATTTCTACCATCCGTTTAGCCTGTTTCCAGTCCCATGAAAGGTGTTTGTCGTTAAAGACGGGTACCGATCTCCTATTTTGTCTGAAGACGTCCGTAATCTTTAAAAACATTTCAAACCGGGGATAGAGCCTCTGTTCCTTTTCATTGTATGGATAATCTCCGTGTTCTCCTATGAGTAAAACTCCATCCACTGTCAGTTCATTACCGCCGAGGGTTAGTGCATCACCCACCGTTCGAAAAATGGGAACCTTATATTTTTTCGAGAACTCACGGCTCAGGTCGTTTTGGGGTACTTGCTCGGTAAACAGAGAAACAATTTTAGATCGGGGAAAAGGTTCCTTGTGATCACGATTATATCCCTCCAGGTATTTACCTATTATAACCTCCGCATGCGAGTTGGGGCGACACTCTGTTATTATTGCAGCTATTCGTTTTGGGTTATTAGTAGCAGAAAGCCATGATGCTTCTTTAATACCAATATGATGCGAGGAATCACGAAGCGTTCCGGCGAATCCACCAGACATTGGCAAAAGTGAAAGGTACTTAATAAGGTTTCTGCGATTCATAATAAAAGGTTCACATTAACAGGTCTTATCATTTTTTCTTAAATCGTTCCGGGATAAGGAATTCATATCCTTTGGGTGGCCATGGGCCTAAACTTTGCCCTCTTGGTCCGGTAAGTGTAGGACGAATCGGTTCATAACCCTCAACGTTATACGAAATATTTAATAACGGGGTTTCCTTAACTTTCTTTTCATTAACAGACCGGATTGCCATATCAATCACGCAGCTTGTCAATAAATTTCTTTCAATTGGCACGGGAGGCTTGCCCGTAACCATTAATTTTTGAATATTGAGATCTAAGTAACTGAAAGCAGCATATACAGCTGTAGTTTGGTCATATACAAATTCAGTGGCTACAGTTCCGCTGTCCGTTTTTGCGGCATAAGCCCAGCCTTCGTTCACATATTCATCCAGCATCAGGCAGGCGCCTCTGGTACCATCCTTGTAATGCACGATAACGGCAGACGGATTTTTCACTAAGTTCCGCATAGAACCGGCGGCTTTATTTTTTATCGTATTACAAGCGGTATCTACTAATTCCTGTGATATTTTTCCCGAATCCAGGGCATCCCACACATCTTTGCCCATAAGCCCTTCTACTCTTGTCACTCCGGTCTCCCCTCCTTTTCTACGTTCCAGCATACATTGCAAAATTTCCACCACATGAAAACCATAAGCATCTAAAGAAGCATATCCAATAGCAACCGCATCTGTAATTTTAGTGCCGATGGGATGTACAAGATTTGGGCTGCGCCACCAGTAAGGAGCTGAGGACCCTGCCATCACGGGTACGTTTAATTCTTTTGCCCGATGGTATATCCACATGCTGTCTAACCAACTATAAGAAAGCGCCTTATCAGAAAATAGCGGCACTGACCTTCCGGATGCATCAAATACTCTGAAAATCTGTTCCAGATAATTCATCCGGGGATACATTTTTTGATGAAGCCGGTTATAAGGATAGTCGCCATGCTCTCCAACATAAACCACTCCGTCAACGGCCAGTTTATTTCCACCCAAGGTTAAAGCATCGGCAACAGTTGGCCAAATTTTCACGCCATTCATCGCTGCAATGCGCTCACCAATATCGCGGGGTCCCCTTTGTTCGAGGTACATGGATACAATTTTCACCTTAGGTTTTATCATTCCGTCATCGGTAGGCATCCCTACAAAAAGTTTGGTGCCAATTACATCCGCGTGAGAGAGGATAAAATAGGATTGACAGATGAGCGCTATATTCACCAAGCCATCTTCTGAGGGTGACGTTGCTTTTTCGTTATCCATTTCATCGTGTGCTGCATCATTCAACTTCCCCAAAAACAGAGCCGGAGAGGTAGTAAAAGCTGCGGTTGTGAGAAATGAATTTTTTATAAAGTTTCTGCGGTTGTTGTTCATTTAATATGTTCGATCTTTTAATTTTTTAAAATGATAATTACCTATATTAAAATCCAATTAAATTTTGGTGTTTAAAAGTAACAAAAAAACAATGAAAATAATCATTCCTTATCCCACCATACTCTGCTTAAAAGAGTATTATCTCCGCTTTGTCTGTCTTTTGCTGCTGTATAATTATCTTTATTGTAAAGTTCTTCTGATTCTGGTACTATAAATCGTCTTGGGATTTGACCGCCGGTTAAGTTTCCTGGGTAATTAACTGGGATGAGAATTGGATAATTAGTGCGACGCCAGTTTGCGAAATTTTCTATTTGATCAACATAGAAAAGTATCCATTTTTGTGTAGATATTTGTTCTAATTGTTCGTCGAATGTACCACCTAAATTGAAAGGGTTATTGGCGATATAATAATCAATTTTGTTGGGTGAAATTGACCCTTCTGAACCATATAGTGACCACTGCTTCATGGCAGCACGGACGCCGTTCGAATAAGTTTCCTGTTTATCGCCGTTGTACCACCCTCTGATCGCCGCTTCAGCCAGAAGGAAATATACTTCGGCAGGAGTAATTGCAAGAACGGGTGCAGAATAACTCATAACCGTATTTGGATTGGGTTCAGAAAAGGTTTCAAAGTCTGCAGGATAGGCATCATATTTTCCGTTTTCCATTCCTTTTTGTAATGCGGTGGAAGTGTCTTTAATATATTGACCGGAAGGCTGTTTTATCCAAAGAACAGATATAACATTTAGCCTGGGATCTTTTGTTGTTGTAGAATTTCCCTTTAATTGGTCAATAAATCTTTTTGAAATTTTTGATCCCTGAACGTTATTAGGATCCTGAGAACTAATGTAATCCAGTTCAAGCCAATGATCGGAGAATGGATTTCTATTACTCGCTAAGGATCCATCATAAAATTGAATATATGCCATGTCCTCATCCTGTAAAATTGGGCCACCTGCAATAGCCTTTTTTACCCATATTTCTGCAGTGCTAATATTGATTTTTGTAAGACGCATTCCAAGACGAAGCATAAGTGAATACGCGAATTTTTTCCATTGAGAAGTGTTACCGTCATAGAAAAGATCAGACGATCCAAATGAAGGTTTTGTTGGATCAAGTGAGTTTGCAGCTTCCTCCAACTCCTTAAGCAAATCACTATAAATGTCTGATTGTAAATCATATTTTGGCTGATACTGACCATCGAGACCTTTTCCTGCTTCTGAATATGGTATGTCACCATATAAATCAGTTAATCTATGATAAATGTAGACTCTCCAGATACGAGCAATGGCAAGTTTGTTGGATAAGTTCGGATCATCTTTCAAGTTCTTTATAATTTCTTCTATTTGCTTAACACAATTAGGATAATATAAGTTCCATACGTATCTCACATATCCTTCAGCAAGGTACTTATCACCTGGGGATGTAAGAATATTGTAGGTTGCTTCCTGTTGTAATTGATGCATAAGATTAAATCGGCTCACCTGAGCGATACTGTTGGTCTTGCCAGAATTAGCCGTGTACACATTTAGCATCACATTTGTAAATAGGAAATCTGGATTTAATTGCTCATATGAATTAGGATCTACGTTAAGCTCGGAAAGTTTATTGGTACAAGAGGAGGACAAAACAAGTAATATTATAACCAATATACCTATTACAGGTTCAAAAAGTATTTTTTTCATATCAATAAATTAATTAAGAAATTATATTAAAATCTTACCTTAAGATTAATACCAATATCACGAGTTTTAGGAATGGTGTTGGAAGTGTTAGCCTGATCATTGCCAATCCTGTATGAAGATTCTGGATCGAAGTCAGTAATCTTTCTGTATAACAGAGCAACATTACGGGCTACTAATGAAATACTTATATCCCTTATAACAGAAACGTTAAGTTTTTCATGCGGTATTGTATAACTGAGAATAATATTACGGAGTTTTATAAAACTGCCATCAAATATTGAGGTGCCTATTGGACTTATCCCTGCCTCTGTATTATAATAGGTGCTAATTTGCTCAATGGGCCATGTCTTAGTAAATGGATTTCCATCCTGATCCACTCCCGAAACCGTTAGTCCATTCTCTCTGCCGGGAAGAGTTAGTTTAGACAAGCCGAATCGGTACATATAACGACTGAGACCCGATTGCACAACATTACCAAATTTTCCATCAATAAGGATATCTAATGAAAATTCTTTGTATCTAAAGTTATTGCTTAAACCTAAAATATATGGTGGAACACCGGTTCCTGCCTTTTTCAAAGCGTATACTTCAAAACCACTTAACTTATTATATACTCGTTGCCCTTTATCGTTTGTAACATAAGTGTTAGCTTGAATGGTGTTGAAAGGATCCCCAACTTCTGCTCCCCCTACGTTCTTAATTCCTGGGGCTAACTTTAATATTTCACTTTTGTTGTATGAAAAATTGAAACTTGTTTCCCATGAGAAGTTCTTATTGGACAACGGTTTACCAGAAAGCAACAATTCAACTCCTCTATTACTTAAAGCTCCGATATTTAATAAAGCAGAGGTATATCCAGAAGAATAAGCTAAGGGTACTGCTAAAATATCATCTGTAGTTTTGCGATTATAATAGGTCAGATCTATCCCTAATCGGTTTTTGAAAAACTCAAGATTCATACCTATTTCATAGGTCCTTGAAGTTAGGGGCTTCAGTTTGGGGTTGGCTAATTGGGAGCCCGCTGTTTGAACTGGTTGCCCGCCAAAACCACCTTGCAAGAAACCGTAGGATTGATTTACTTGATAAGGATTTACAGTTGCTCCTCCCACCTGTGCCCAGGAACCTCTAAATTTTGCAAAACTTATGAATTCGGGTAACTTTAATAAATCAGACAATATAACGCTCGAACCTATTGAAGGATAAAATATTGAATTGTTTCCAGGATTTAAAACAGAGAACCAATCGTTTCTACCGGTAAGAGTCACGTAGAACAACCTTTTATAGTTAGCATCTGCCGAGGCAAATAAGGAGTTCTGACCAAACTGGTTAAAGCCTAAAATGGTGGATTGGATCGTTAGATTATTATAACTGATGAAATCAGGAACCACAAAATCGGTACCATTATGGGTATTCGACTCAAACACATTTTTTTGTAACGCACCTCCACCCATAATATTAAGTTCAAAATTATCCGACAGTTTGGGATTGTAATTAACAATTGCCTGACCCGTTGTTTCTGTTGCAAAAGAATTTCCGGAATTTAATATCCCTTTAGGCCTTTTTGCAGTGCCAATTGGCATATAATCCATAGACTCAAATCTATCAAAATCTCTCATGCCACTTACTTTTATGTAGAGATTGTTTAATACATTATATTGAAGACTGCCTTGTCCTAAAAATCTATGTTTCGAATCTTTGTTGCCCATTCGATTTATTACGAAATATGGGTTTTGTGATTCAGGAACTTGTTGCCACTGAATTTCACGAAAATTTTCATCATAACCAGGTGAAAGATTTCTTACGTCTACGGTATTAGCCAATAGGTTCAATGCCCAATTAGTAGAGTTGTCTGCGTACCCATTTCCCGGTCTGTTTATTCCTTGCTCATAGTTGTATTGCATTGTTGCTTCAAGAATAAACTTCTTATTTTTACCTAATTCAGATCTGACATTTAGATTAGCTGTTTGTCTGTTGTATTTTGATTTAGGCTCCAAAGCTGTAGCTCTTAGATCTGATAAGGATAATCTATATACAAAAGCCGAGGTATTACCTCCGGAGAGTACAATTGTATTGGTCCAGTTGGTTGATGGTCTATAAAAATTTTTCCAGTTTTCTTTAACACTTACAGGGGAATAAGGACGCATTTGTCCGTCAAATTGTATATAAGGCTGACCATCCATTTTTTCACCGAAACTCAATCGTCCGGAACTGATAGCTGCTGCTTGGGTAGCTGGTCTTTTACCGCCAATTCCTTGACCGTATTCATATTGAAATTTGGGATATACTGAAGGAGTGCCTATTGTAAAATTGCTGTTTAACTCGATCCCGATACCTTCCTGAACCTGCCCTTGTTTAGTGGTAATAAGAATAACTCCGTTTGCTGCCTGGCTTCCATATAGAGCGGCAGCAGCGCCACCCTTCAATACCGTTATCGTTTCAATGTCATCCGGGTTAATCGCAGCTATACCATCTCCTCTGTCAAATGTTGTAGCACCCTCTCCTGTGGTCGCTTCTCTGTGTGTATTATTCATAGGCATACCATTGATTACATATAATGGTTGGTTATTACCATTAAGAGAACCATTTCCTCTGATAACCACTCTGCTGGATCCGCCTGGGCCCGAGGACATACCTGTAACATCAACACCAGCAACTTTTCCTACCAATGCATTAGCTATGTTGTTCTCTCTGGCTTCCGTAAATTCTGAGCCATCAACACTCGTAATTGCAGATACTATACCTCTTTTTTCTCTGGAAATACCTAATGCTGTTACTACAACTTCATCCAATGAACTTTCAGCTCTGGACAAGCTTATGCTTAGTGTTGTTTGGCTGCCAACTGTTATTTCTTTGCTGACATAACCAGTATATGAAACAACTATTATGGTCCCTTCTCTAGGAACAGTAATTATAAAATCACCATTGATGTTAGTTGTAACTCCTTGTTTTGTCCCTCTAATTATTATGCTGACATTCGAAAGCGGATTACCTTCTTCGTCTCTCACCTTTCCTCGAACCTCAATTGGAGGTGGAAGAGAAATTATTTCTTCCTGATTCATTAAAACCACAGAAGGTTTCTTATGAATAACAATAGAATTATTTTCAAATTTGTAGGAAAAGGTCTTCGGGTTTAAGCAATTGTTGAGAACCTCCTCTATAGTTGCATTTTTTAACTTTATAGTAACTGGAGGTACATTATTAAAAAAATCCTCTTTATATATAATAGAGGTACCAGTCTGTCGTATTACTTCCCTAAATACTTTTTGTATAGGAACATTTTTCATATCAAGCGTTACTGTCTGTGAATGACTTTTCGCACTTGTAATGAGACTCGTTGAAAAAAGCAGAAAGGTTGTGATGTTCATAACCCTTAGTATTTTTTGTATTAAATTCTGAATCGGAGGGTTGCCGATATAAATTGCAGATAAAAGCATAGTTTTGCACTGTTTATTGGTGATTAATAAATAATTCCTATTAGATTTGTTTATCATTATCCAATTCGCCAGAGATGTTCGAGCATTTCTGGCTTTCATTTTTATTTTATTCTGTCATGAGAATACTTTTAAATTTCTGCCTTCTAGCTTAAATCTCATCCCATTAGCCTGTAATAGTTCTAAGACTTTAGATAAAGGAAGCTTTTTACTAATACCACCTCCAAATTTCACAGATCCAAGTTCAGTTTCATAAATTACATTTATATCATACCATCGGCTAATCTGTCTCATTATGACGGCAATATCTGTATTGTTAAATTCAAACATACCTGACTGCCAGGCTATTACCTGAGTGATATCTACGTTATCTACCACTTTTACTTCCATATTTTTACTAACCTGGGCTTGCTGCCTCGGTGTTAAAATAATCTCATATGCCTTGTCAAATTGGGTTTGACGGACGCTACCTTTGAGTAAAGTTGTTCTTATAGTTTCTTCATCTTCGTAAGAGTTAATATTGAAAATTGTACCTAAAACCTCCACTTCTACGTCTTTTACTTTTACCTTAAAAGGATGTTTTTTTTGATGAGCAATATCAAAATAGGCTTCCCCACTTAATTCAACAACCCGATCTTTATCAGAAAAAACGATGGGAAATTTTAATGATGATGCTGCATTCAACCAAACCTTACTCCCATCCGGAAGCACAACCTGATATTCACCTCCTCTGGGTGTAGATACCGTATTATATTGAGTTGCAGGGTTGCTTTTATTCTTTCCCTTTAGGTAGGACAACTTTCCCTGTTCGATTTTTAGAGATTCCAAAATTTCATAATTTATGAGTTTCTCTCTTGCGGTACGATCTAAAACAATTGAAGAACCATCAGAAAGTGTAAGAACTGCCTTATTGCTTCCCGGAGCTATATCATTTTCAATATACCTATCTTGCCCTTTTTGAACTATGATGTTATTTTCACCTTTCTTTTGCTTTAGAAAATAAGCACCTGTCAATACACACACAACCATAGTTGCGGCAACCAATGCTTTCTTTATGAAAAGGTGCTTTTTAATAACTCGATGCTTTAATTCCCCAATATGGCCTGAAATAATCTTATTAACCATTCTATCTAACTCATCACGATTATAATTTTCAAGGGGGCGGGTTTCGTGGGCAATAACTTCTAGTATTCTTTTTATGCCGTGCCTTGTCTGATGTTCTTTTAAGTAAAAAGATAACTCCTGATCTTCCTTTTCGGTCATTTCTCCCTCTACATATTTTCTAATCAGATATTCTAACCTTTCTATGTTATTTCGAGGCATATATATATTAACGGTTCAAGGCAGAAATTGTACCAGCTAAAAAAAATTTTTTCAGATAAAAAAGAAGAACAAAAATATGTTTGCCTTTGACAAGGAGTGTTTGAGAAATTGTAAGGCTCTATATAAATGATTCTTTACAGTATTAGGGGAAATATTCAAGAGCCGGGCTATTTCATTTCTGCTCAATCCTTCTTGTAAACTCAGAAAACAAATTTTTCGTTGCTGTTTTGGTAGCTTGAATAATGCATTGTTAATCAACCTCCTACATTCTTTATAATCCATCAATTGATCAATTTCAGAATAATGAAATTGTTGATTTTTTTCAACGTAATTTAGTAAGCGCCCATTTAATGCCTCTTTTTTCAGATAAGAATAAGCCAAATTTGTAGCAACGCGAAATAGCCAACCACCGGGATTATCCATTTTGATAGATTCTCTTTTTTGCCATAACCGAAGAAATACCTCTTGTAATATTTCTTCGGCAGCGGTATTGGTTTTAGTAATGTTGTATAGAAAAGCAATTAGCTTGGGAGAATAATAATGCACTATCCTGCGAAATGCATCTTCGTCTCCTGAAGTGATTCGTTGGAATAAAGCAAATTCATCAAATAGATTGTTTTTATTCAAATCGGTCATCATGTAATTTTGATTTGAAGTATCTGACTAAATAGAATCAAATCTAAAAGAGACTAAATTTATTTTATTTCTTCCACTCTCTGCCCGGATATTTAACCCTGAAACGTTCTATATTTCCCTGGTCTGCAAGTGTTACAAATACTGTACGACCATCTTTTCCACCAAAAGTGACGTTACTGGCATTTTTCCCGGTTAATTGAATTTCCCTAATAATTTTTCCCTGAGGAGAAACCACAACAACTGTCCCCTTGCCATACCTGGATATATATAAGTTTCCTTTTACATCGCAACGCATGCCATCCATCCCAAAGTCGGGGAATTCAATGAATAAGCGTTTATTCTTTATTTGTCCGTCTGCAGATAAATCATAAGCCCAGACCTTTCGTTGTACACTTTCATTTACATAAAGGATCTTCTCATCCGGGCTCACTTCTATTCCATTTGTTGTTCCTAAACCATCTAACAACAGCGTTACCTTTCCATCGGGATCAATTCTCCATATCCTTCCGGTGCCGGCTTTCCAGTCCGGATCACTGGCATACAAGCGGTTTTTATGATCAATAGCTATGTCATTCGGCTGGCTCATTTGGGGTTCATGAGCGAGTACACTCAGCTTCATAGAAGACATATCCACTTTTAAAATATTGTGCCTGGTATAATCAGCAATCAACATATTTCCGTCCGTATCAAAACGAATTCCATTGGCAATGCTCCCCTCAGGAAGTTCAATAAATATGCTCGCATCCCCCGAAGGAGTAACCTGTCCTATAGTACCCTGCCTGGCAAAGTTAACCGCATATACTCTTCCATTTTTATCAGCCGCCGGTCCTTCAACTCCGGACGTAAACCCATGAGGGGGAGTAAAAACGGTTGCCTGATACAATTTTTCAGTCTTCGATCGTTGTCCGGTAGTAGTCTGCAGAAAAGCAAAACCAAAGCAAAGACACAGAATGATTTTAGGTTCAATAGTGAATGAAGGAGATAATTTCATATTTTATTTTTTAGCTGCTAATAATGAGTCCTCTTTATTTGAACACCAAACTACCGAAAAACTGTGGCAAATGAAAATTAGGTTTCGGGTTATCAACAAATGACCAGGTAATCCAATGGGGATTTGAACTCAGACTGGCTGTTTTGTAAAAATTAGCTTTCCATACCACACCAGTTGCAGGCCGTGTAATATATGAAAACTTCTCAAGTAAAGACAGAGGTATCCTATACTCGACCGTCCAGGTTATAGAATCAGTAATTTCCGGATCAACTAACTTAGGCAACGAATGTGCAATTTCAATTTGTTCAAAATCTTTGGGTTCCAACTTGATGAATTTCCCTTTTGGATAGGGCGGAGCAATGTAAAACATCAGAGGAGTGCCACCGGCATTAATTTCTAAATTAAAATACCTTTCAGGGTATTCAGCATCAGGCGCGAAAAAGAATTCCACACAAGCATCGCCCGAAACGTTTCCATTGTAATCCTGCACCACACTGCGAACAAATTTATCTTTAACACGGAAGATGACATAAATGTTATCCTTATCATATCCCATTTTTGCCTCTGCACGGGGTTTAAAGTCTGGAATTTTTCCCATATAATTAAGCATCTTCACCGGTTTTATTTTCTTCCATTGCGGTTTATCCCATTTTCCATCAATGAGCAGAGGCTTAAGCATTCTTGTAACAATGTAAGTCTTGGGCTTAAGTTTCTCTCCCGTCGTGTCTGGGTTAATAGTATTCCCGAAACTATTAGCGCTTAGGCATAAGGGCATAAAGCAAGACAATAAGACAAGTAGAATTAAAGCTGGTTTCATAATATAATCGGCTCTTTATATTGGATATAAAAGGGGATACCAGAATGATATTTTCCGGTATCCCTTATTATTAATATTCCAGGGGAAGGTTATCTTATGATATTATTTCGCAAATTCTTTATTTAACGTCCCACCACAGTTTTGTACTAACTTTATCACCACCTGGTCCCAATAATTGCACAGCGGCTTCCACGGCTTTGCCATTCGTTTGCCTGGCGCGGTCTGGGAAAACAATCCGGCGAATCATTTTATCAGCTGGCATGTCTTCATTGTCCGAATGAATTAAAGGATACATTTTGGGATATCCTGTCCTGCGCATTTCTGCCCAGGCTTCCATGTCTCCGGGAAAGAGTGCTATCCATTTCTGGGTTCCAATTTGTTCACGTTGTTCTTCTTCTATTGAGGAAAATTTAACGGGAATATTGGTTAGCGGTGGCGTACCCCATCCACTTTCAGGTGCAGGAGCAATGGGTAATCCGGTTCCGGCAGTATAATTATCAATGGTGGTTTGATTTGTTATGCCCCATGATTTCATAGAAGCCTCAATACCTTTATTATACAATTCTTCTGCAGTGCCACCCATATCCCAATGGTTGAGCGCACCCTCTGCCCGCAGAAAATAAGATTCTGCCGCATACATAATGTTTTGCGGAGAGGTGTACATGATACCAGGCCTGTAAAAAGGACCTAAATCCGAAAGCCAGTCGTAGCGGTTAAATCCAACGGTTTGTTCACCCGGAACAAGTCCTGCTCTTCCACCGCGAAATTCTCCATCAGCCACAGCAGGAGAAAAATAAAGCGGCATGCGGGGATCATTATACCCTTTAAACAGACTTTCAAAATTCGCGCTCATTCTAAATTCATTCCAGGCAGAAATGTAGGCCAGGTAATTTCTATGCGTCACTCCGGCTTCCATGAAGGCATCATCTTCAGGATTTTCCATAACTCCGCCTGCAACAGCAGCCATGGCTTCTGTTTTTGCCTTTTCAGGGTTAACAAATGAAATCCTCAATGCCATCCTTAGCCGTAATGAATTTCCAAATTTTAACCATTTCGAATTATCTCCCTTAAATATATAATCGTTTGCACTGCTATAAGAAGGAAGAGACAGATTATTTTTCAATAAAGTAGTTGCTTCATCGAGCTCTTTAAAAAGAGCATCATAGATATCTTTCTGAGCATCAAATGCAACTCCCTCGCCTTCCACATAATTACCCATTTGCGAATAAGGCATGGGGCCAAAATAATCTGTATAGCGATGAAAGATAAACACTTTCCAAATCCTGGCAATGGCATTCATAGTTGGTTTGTCTTCAGTTTGGCTTATTATATTTTTCAGCGGAGACATAACGTTAACATAAAGTCCATTCCAGGTACTTGCCCACCACTGCTGGTTCATCACATAACGATGAGAAGCAAATGCCACCTGGGTACAGGAATAAAACTGGGAGAACATTCCGGCCGCAAGATTTTGTCCTGTTTGATAGGCTAGGGTCACCCCGTTATAAATTGCAGTAGGGAAAAAAGCCTGAACATCCTGAGCAGTCAGGGTTTCCAAGCCGGTTGGGCTGGTATTTCTCTTTTGAAAATCCTTGGTACACCCCGTCCAGCTTAGGATAACTGCTACTGCAAGTCCAAATGCAACAAGTGGATTTAATATATATTTTTTCATTTCTTTTCTATTTTTTCGTTTACAATTCATTAAAACGTAAGCTTAAGATTGACGCCAAGGCTCCTGGTTGTAGGCAGGGAGGTATATTCCACGCCACCCCAGTTGCCAATACCGGTAAGCATTTCAGGATCAAAAGGAGCATCATTTTTAAAGAAGAAAAGATTTCTGCCTACGAGGAAGAGGCGAAGTCCTTTTACGAACCCACCGCTCTTTAACAGATTGCCAAAATTGTACCCCAATGCCAATTCCCTGAATCTCATATTGGTTCCCGGGTAGGAGTAAAACTCTCCGGAAAAATATCTTTCTCCTATCATGCCGAAATATTGCTGAGGAGTAATCGAACTTGTGTTCTTCAGTCCATCTTCGGTATAAGCATCCAGAATGATGCCTCCTTCACGTCCCCATAATGAAGCCTGAGAATGTCCGTCTGCATCCAACAAAGCCTGGGTACTGCTTGTTACCGTTCCTCCTTTAGTATAGTCTATTAAGAAACTGAGTGTAAAATCTTTGAAACTTAATGAATTGTTGAATCCCAGGTTATAATCCGGATTGTAATTTCCGAGATAAACCGTTTTACCTCCTGTTAACAAGGGCAATCCTGTGCCGCTAACAAGCGGGCGTCCCTGATCGTCTCTTCTCCAGCCGGTGCCATACATATCGCCAAAACTTTTACCCTCATCTGCAATCACCATAACCCCTCTTTGGTCGGTAATTACAAATCTCTTCAGCGCATCCGAAAGGCGGATAATTTTATTCTTATTTCTACCAAAATTGAAGTTGGCATTCCATTCAAAGTTGTCGCTTCTTACCGGCGTAGCATACAGTGTAACTTCCACTCCATGATTATTAATCAAACCCGCATTGATGTATTGAGCACTAAATAAGGAAGAGGGTGGTGTGGTAATGGTAATTAACTGATTTTTGGTGTCTGTGGTGTAATAGGTAAAATCGAAACCTAACCTCCTGTTTAGAAACCACCATTCGGCGCCAATTTCGTACGCATAGGTCAACTCGGGTTTATACGTAGGGATAGATTTTGTGGTAGGAGCTGTAATCCCTCCACCGGATGCCACACCAAAATAGTTGCGATCGCGATAGGCGCCGCCACCATTTCCGGAAACAGCATAGGAAGTTCTTAATTTACCATAGTCTATCCAGGATGGCATCGTTAGCATATCTGAAATTATCCCTGACAAGCCAACAGAGGGATAAAAATAAGACCAGTTTGCTTTTGGTAATGCCGACGACCAGTCATTTCTGGCAGTAACATCCAAGTAAAGAAAATTCTTATAGGAAAAGGTTGCCAACCCATAAAGGGACTGCACCTGCGGAGATTTAGAAAGACTGCTTGAAGTCACAGGGTTTTTTGCGTTATTCAGGAAAAAATAATTTTGTTTAAATAAGCCGTTTGTGTTTACACTCATTGAGGTGGCACTTCCCTGTTGAACTGATCCTCCGGCATGGAACTCCAGATTAATATCTTTTGTAAGATCGCGGTTAAGTGAAAAGAGGGCATCCACATTTGTATTTTGTCTCATAAAATCACTCAAAACCATAGTGGAACCCAGCCCATAGGTGGTGTAAGTATCATCGTAATATCTTTCATCTACTTTCTCCATTGTTCTGTCTATACTTCCCCTAACCTGAAAATCCATCCAATCTGTAAATTGATACTTAGCTACAAACAGACCTAACACCCTATCCTTTTTTTCAAAATAAGGTTCCCGCCACATGTCCCAGTACGGGTTAGATAAGATAGAGGAACCAGGTTTCCAATAGTTTTGAAATTCTCTGCCATTGGCATCATAGTAATTAAAGTCCTTCATCATATCCAAAGGTATAGACAGCGGGGCTCGATAGATGGAGGAGATGGCATAACCCTGTTCGCCGGTGCGAGGCATATTATTAATTTCCTGATAGATGTAAGAGACCTTGGCAGTAATTGAAAGTTTGTCGGTTATATTATTATCAATTTTAAGATCCACGTTATGTCTGGTCATATCGTTGTTTCTTAAAATACCCGTTGCCGAAACATTTCCATAAGAGAAAAAGGTTCTCATTTTTTCATTACCGCCGGTTGCTGTAATGGTGTTATTATACGTTTTCCCGGTTCTTAAAAATTTAGCCATATTATCGGTATGGTTGGTATATGGCGCCTTTTTCCCATTCCATAAAGTTACTTCGTGTCCATCAGCTTTGGGGCCATAGCTGTGTTCCGAATTGGGATTAAAAACACCACCGTCTCCCTGACCATATGCAGACTGGTATTTGGGCAGATAGAAAGCTTTTTCGGTAGTAAGCCCTCCATCATACTCCATTTTTATTTTGCCGGCTTTTCCACTTTTTGTTGTAATAACTATAGCGCCATTTTGTCCTGCGCTACCGTATAATGCAGCAGCTGAAGCGCCTTTTAAAACGGTGATACTTTCAATATTGTCCGGATTAAGCATTGAAATACCTCCCCCGCCATCGCGACCGCCAAAATCGCCACCGCCGGATTCACGCCTGCCGGTGTTTAGAGGTACACCGTCAATCACATAATAAGGCTCATTACCTCCGGTGATGGAACGATTGCCTCTTAATTGCACTTTTGAGGAGCCGCCAGGCCCTGTTGCACTTCTGGTAATAACCAGCCCCGAAACTTTACCCTGAAGGGAATTGATCAGATTCGTTTCCTTAGCCGTGTTTACATCAGAAGATTGTACCACCTGTGCACCATAGGTCAGGGATTTTTCGGCACGGGCAATACCCAGCGCTGTTACCACAACATCGGTTAGTTGCTGAACATCCCGTGTCAGGCTTATATTCATTTGTCCTGACTGGATGCTTACTGTTTGGGTAATGTAGCCCTGGTAAGAAAATGTGAGTTTCTGCGCACTGGCAGGAACATTCAATGAAAATTTTCCCTGTGCATCAGTTGTTGTACCGGTTGTAGTACCTTCAACGATTACGCTTACCCCGGTTAGTGAGGCTCCGTCCTCCTGAGAGGTTACAGTACCCGTAACCGTTCTTTGTTGGGCGCCAACAGATATTGCTAACAATATCATAGCAGCCAGAAAGAAACCTTGTACGATTCTTTTTTTCATGTTGTTTAAAATTTTTTGTTAGTGATCTGATTTTTGGTTTTAAAGGATATGAAATCAAAAGACCGGATTTTGGAGTATACGCATTGTATATTGGATTGTGCTCTTAAAAATTGATTTTTAAAATATTCAGTAATGCTAATTTTTCTTTGTGTTCATAGTAGTCAAGGATTTTCTTACCCTCGCCACTTCATTTTCGTGGATAGCGCTGGAGTTATTACCGAAGCTTAACCTGATGTAGGTGAGCACCTGTGCAATATCCAGGTCATTTAAAAAATCGTGTTTGGGCATTACGCCGTTAAATGTAGCGCCCTTCACCGAAATCTCTCCTTCCAGACCATCCAGTACCAGTTTTATTAAGGATCCTTTATCCCCGTTTACCCATTCAGAACCGTCCAGAGGCGGAAAACGGGTGCCATCGCCCTTTCCATCGCCCTGATGACAGGTGCTGCAAAAAGTTTTGTATGTTTTTTCACCTGCCATTGCCTTGCCTTTGTCCAGATTATCCTCAATTATATCCGGCGTTTTTATATTGGCTTTCAATTTTTGTTTATCCATTTCCGCGAGTTGCTTTTCACCGAAATTTTTCTTGTCGCCTTTAAACATAATGCGCCATATCTTACCTTTTACGGATTCACTGATATAAAGTGATCCGTCAGGTCCCATGGCAATACCTACGGGCCGGTGTGCGGCATCGCTGGTGTTAACAATCGTATCTCGTCCTGCAAAGCCGTTTGCAAATACCTCCCAGGGTCCTGATGGCTTTCCATTCCGGAAGGGCACAAAGCAAACAAAATAACCCGATTGGGGGTAGGGCGCACGAATAGTAGAACCATGAAAAGCAATAAAAGCACCGTTTTTGTAATGTTCCGGAAACTGATCACCTGTATAAAAGAAAAGATCGTTGGGCGCCCAATGTCCGGGGAAACCAATTATGGGTTGGGTAAGTTTTGCACCATCACCTTCCTTTTTCCCATCCCCTCCATATTCAGGATTCAATAATTTTTTACCCTGCATCTGGTCATAATAATAATATGGCCAACCACCATCCATACCCTCCTCTATTCTAAAAAATTCTTCAGCAGGCAACATTGCTCTTTGCCATGCATTGTACAGCAGGGGCCAGGTTCTGTCCATGGCATCCCTGCCATGCTGCAAGGCATAGAGGGTATTATCTTCGTGATTCCAATCTATGGCTACTACACTTCTGATACCTGTAGCATAGCGTTTGCCATCTTTTTGGGTTTGATTTAATTTGTTTTCATCAAATTGCCAGATGCCTCCATGTTCTGAAAGTTCAGGACATGGAAACTGCCCAAATAATCCTGGTGTTCTGTTGGTAACCTGACATACATCGCTGGGCGCTCCATAAGGAACATACATGTGACCGTTATTGTCGAAGGCTAATGGTTTTCCTACATGTTCATGTCCATGGATATCGTTTTTGTAATCATCAATAAGAATCGTTTCAATGGCGCTCTCCGGAATTAATTTCCCTGGCGTTAATTTATTTCTATATACTGCTCCGGCAGTGCTAAAATAGAGATAATCCTTATGAATCCGCATTCCGGTGGGGCCATATCCTCCTTCTACCGGGTAATTTCCAAAATAAACAATACTATCACCTTTGCCATCGCCATTGACATCCCGGATAGCTACATTTCCCGAATTGGGTTTTGCATCCCGAAGCTTTATATAAATATCACCATTTTTATTTACAGCAAGGTGCCTGGCAGAACCAATACTATCAATTACCACCACAGCCTCAAAACCCTCCGGTAAAACAAGTCCTCCATTGCCGGGGTCACCTTCGGGCAGATTACTTTCATTATTACATTGAATAAGGAGTAGGGTAAATACAATAGAAGCTATTAAGACGAGCTGTCTTGGCATATGGCAAGTTTGAGAAAATAGAAAAAAGAGTCTGTCTGGGTTTAACTTTGGTTGCTACCTCCTGTATTTATTATTTAAGTTAATAAGAGGTGATAGGCAGCATATCCTTTCGATCTAGCCTGCAGCACACACCATTTGCCTTATCAGCAGATTACACCTCTTAATTATCAATTTTCGTTCACGTACACATCATCAAAAAAATAAAATTCTTTAAAACATTTCACTAAAGCAGGCCCTTAATCAAAAATTTTTCTTGATAACCAAACTTAACGGAAACCGATTGATTTAACAAAAAAATAAGTGGAAATATTTTTTTGTGAGAAATAGGAAAATGTGAGTGACAAACTTGGGAAGAATTTACATCATCAATAGTTTGTGTTCTGTTTAGTTAGCATCAGAATTATATCTCTTTTGTCTTTTATTTCGTAAAAGTCAAATCTCTAACGCTCTTAATATCCCTTCCATTCTCATTCACTAATACCGCCTCTACGGTATATTTTCCTTCATCAGCCGGAATGTTGGTGATCATTATATAACTACTCTCCCCATAGGCAGGAATTTCCCCACTCATAGATTCCGTTTTAATTACTTCATTATTCTTTAGGATCCGAAGCTCAATTCTTCCTTTCCAATCGCTACCCAAATCATTTACCATCATAATCTTGAAACCGTGTCTGCTACCTGTCCTTATCTCTGCTCCCCACTCATCTAACATTATCCCAACAGGCGAAAACGCATCCGGCAAATACTTCAAAATCTCATCAGCATACTTCAAACGCTTTACATCAGTAAAGAAATCACTCGTCTGACCGTCTGGTCTTGAATATCCTAAAGCCGTAAATATTAATATCCCCGCCGCCTTCCTATGGACCCTCCAAAACTCCGTCTCTGCTGCCATGTATGTCGCATACAAGTGCCACCGCTCTTCCGTTGTGGAGTTAAAACCCAACAGATTCGTATAAACCTTATCGGTTAACGGAGTTGGCGTACCATCACGGTTTAGCCATAACCAACCATACTCATTAATGATAACAGGAAAATTCTCCAGATTAGGCAATACATGGCCTCCCTGCTGAGGCACGATAGAAGAATTTAAAATATCCTTTAATTTAAAATCCGGGTTAAAAAAATGATATGGATGTACTTCATATACATCACCAGGTGCACGATGTTTTTCATAACTATTATCCCACGGTCTATTCGACAAATCCAGGTTCCTTACTCTCCAAACTGCCTTACCTGTTTCGTCATTTAATCCGGCAACATTCTCGTTACTGGCATCCCATATAACGACTGAAGGATGATTCCAGTCCTGCTGCATCATCTCTGTATATTCTCTGGCTAACTCATCTGCTTTTAATTCAACCGGCCATGTTCTTCCGGAACCTCCATACCAGACAGGAAATTCATTCTGCAACAAAAAACCCTCTTCATCTGCTACCTCATACCATATCTCCGGTGGCAGACCTATACATAACCGTATGCTGTTCCAATGAAACTGTTTAAAACTCCTCATCAAATTCCTCACCCATACCGTATCCCATGGTAAATTATCCCGATCAGGATCCTCAAAAAAACGATACACGGTTACATTTGTTCCCAATACCATATACGGCTTGCCATTCAACATCGGCCGTTTCGTCATCTGATCAAAATGAAAATCCCGCATCCCAAAATTCACTTCCTCCATATCCCCTTTCGTCTTCACTTCCAAATTATATAAAAACGGGTCTTCGGGTGACCACAATCGGCTCCCCTTCATCGCAATTCGCACATTAACCATCCCGGTCTTCGTAACTTCCGTCTGTGCATTACTTAGGGTACTTATTATTTTCCCAGATTTTTTTTCTCTCACAATAAACCTCATATCAACTGTACTTAACCGCTCCAATGTATCCAGTGTCACCTGTACCTGCAATTCCTCATTCACTATATCAGGCGCTGTTTGTACCCGTATTATACGTGGCTGTCCGGAAAGTATTATACTTACATTATCGTATATACCTGGTATATATCGTTCCTTCTCAAAATCAAACCCATCTGGTACAGATCGCGGCAAAGCATCCCTGCTGGCTCCCACCCGCACTATTAACTCATTCTTACCTCTCTTTAATGCTCCCTTTATATCAAAGTATCCAGGCGTAAAACCCGGCATATGCAAACCCATCTCCCTGCCATTAAGAAAAACTTTTGTCCCATACTTAGCTTTCGATATCTTAAGTATAGCTACTTCGGGTACACTTCCTTTAACTTCAAAAGATTTCCTGTACCAGAAAGACTCCCGTAAAGAATCGTGTTGATTAATTTCTCTCCTGTTTTTTACTTTAGGGCCAACTTCCTTAAACCCAGGCTGCGACATGTCTGCCAATCCAGGCACCTGCACTTTATGTGTAAAATTCCCGGGTATATGCGTCGAGTCTCCTTCCGCTATCTCCCATATACCATTAAGTGATATAATACTTCTGGCAACTGGAATTTTCTGTGCAAATCCGTAATTTATAAAAAATAAGGCAACTATTATTAGACCTGACCTAATTGGAATCATAATGAATTTTTTGAAAACCACTTCTAATGTACAAAAATGGATTGACCTGATTATAAAATTATAGAGTAATTAATTTTACCCGTCCCGTTTGCAAAAATCATCAGGCAAATGCAAATCTCATTTTGATCTTAAAGCACTTGATATTCATGTGTCTATTTTCTTAGAAAAGTTCAGTCAAAGACATTAAAATAAGTTTAATAGGAGAAAAACAAAAATCCCTGTACATCAATAAAGACTTACAGGGATTGATTTGACATTAAAAATGTCGGGAGGACAGGATTCGAACCTGCGACCCCGTGGTCCCAAACCACGTATTCTACCGGGCTGAACTACCTCCCGAAAACGTTCTCTTTGTATTCTATCCCGCCCGAGGCGGGATCTTGAAAATCTATCGCTCCTAACGTCGCAATGATTTTCTACGACCGGGCTGAACTACCTCCCGAAAACGTTCTCTTTGTATTCTATCCCGCCCGAGG
>CAZFGP010000037.1:0-5811 GCA_964518685.1 uncultured Terrimonas sp. | reverse complement strand
CGGGATCTTGAAAATCTATCACTCCTAATGTCGCAATGATTTTCTACGACCGGGCTGAACTACCTCCCGAATCCTTTTAAAGAAAAACCAAACCATTTTTCTCTGAAAGGCTGGCAAAGGTAATGGAAATGATTATGAATTTCCAAATTATTCATTTACCAAAAAATGTACAATCCGGCAAGCCTCGCCACCTTCTGATTTATCTTCTCGGGCAATGATTTCTACGCTCAATGTATGTTTTTTCGCCGGTAAATTATCCGCAAGAATCAAATACCAGGGCAAGTGCAGGATCTTGCTCCATTGCGTATTCAAATCAAGGATTTTCGGATTTTCGCCATCAATGGAATACCTGATTTTTCCGGCATCGGGTCCGGATACAATAGCTATTCCAACTGCATTACCTTTAAATGAAAATTGAAAAGAATCACCCGGGTGACTCGCTTCCAATATCGGAACATGCACAAAACCCGGTCTTGTTCCAGTCTTATCCGCAGGAGCCCAGTCGTTGTTGATCTTAAAACCTTTGAGTGGATTAGCAAAAGAAACAGATGCGTACTTTCCTTTGCTATAAACACCGTGGTATTTTGCTTTCGGAACTGTTATTCGTGACAATTTTTCTCCTGTATATTGCCTGCCGGCAGTTTTCAAAAGTGATTTTATGGTTTGAAAATAGATTTCCTGTCCGAAAGGCGATGGATGAAGGTCTTTAAAATCTTCTTTCCAGGTAAATTCTCCATGCGCAATGCGCTGCTGCACTTCTCTGGAAAGATTAATAAAAGGAAGTTTATAATATGCTGCCAAAGTATCAAGCAGAGCTATTTCATCAGGTACTTTTCCCTGATCATAATCATGGATATTCTCTTCATCGGCAAAGGCCATCAGCACCATATTCATGTACGGGTTATTTGCAATGGCATGCCGGATGATCCCCTCCAGAGCTCTCTGCTGCTGTAATCGGGGAGTTTTATTTACCCGGTCATTAACAACGGTTTCTATGAACAACAGGTCTGTTTTTCCTTTATCTAACACATCGGTTTGTAAACGAAAAGCATGGGGCACACTTCCCAACGAAGCAATCCCCGCATATACAAAATTAAATTTCACTTCAGGATAAGCATCCTGCAAATACTGGACTACTTTATCCTTCCAGCCTGGATTTTGAGTAATAGAGCCACCCAGAAAGGCAACCGTTAATTCCTTTTTCTCCTTAATTCGAAAAAAGCTATTATTAAGGTTACCATACTGCCGAATAAATTTCTCGTGAGCCAGCGTTTCCTTTATTGGAATGGTATGACTGAATATAAAATCGGCATACTGTTGCGGATCTTTTATGGAAAAATGATGGCCCTGCAAACTCAAATTTTCAGTCATATAATCTACCCGGATTTTGCCTCCTGACTTTTTATAATTGGCTTCAAAAACCGCGGTGTTTTCAAGTACGGGCACCACGCTGTCACTTTCTGAAACCACATGTACAATGGGTATTTTAAATGCAGCCAGTTTTTCCAGGTTATCTACCGGATGATCCTTGTAGTTCATAGCTTGCGCTTCTGTAAAATGCCATGCTTTTAGAAGTTTTTGCCATTCAGATTCACTGCCTCTCCCCTTACCTTTTCCTCCCGGCCAAGTCTTAAAGTTCAGCACAGGCGCTTCAGCATAAATACAACTTACCTTATCGGGATTTCTTTTTGCCCAACCATATACATACAATCCGCCTCTGCTCACTCCTTCCAATGCGGGTTTGGTAGAAAACCTTTTTTCAGCAATGAGATAATCATAAAACTTTTCCCATATTGTCATTGCCTCCGGACTACCAAACATATCACTGCAGTCAATATAGGCAATATGGAAACCACGTGAAAGCAAGATGCTGTCCATATCGGTATGCCAATCCGGAAAATATGCACGCCATACCCATGGGTTGCCCGTTAGCGTATGAGCAGGTTGTACAATCCTTGCATGCCGGCCTTCAAAAACAAAATTTTGTTGAATAAAGCCATGCCATGTCTCCTGCGCGAATAAGGTGGAGAAGCCAAAAGAGCAGACCAGGAGAATTTTAAGGACAGATTTTTTCATACACTCAAAACAGATTTAGAGCAAGATAGAATAAACCGATTTTTCGGAATACTGGGTTTTTCAGTTGAAATTAATTTTCCTTCGGGTACCCCTTCCTGTTAGTCATTAAATCCGGTATTATTATTTTGTCATAAGCACCCACTCTGCCTTATTATAATGAAAGACTTTGCTTTTGGGCAGGACGGCAGCGCCTTTCAACCTACCTTTTTTGTCTGCCTTTACGGACAATACCGCCCGGGCATAGTCGCCTCTTTCGTAGTTGAAAGTTTCCCCATCATCGTCATACAACTGAATGCTATTCTCAGCAGTTCCGTAGTGTCTTATGGTCAAGGGTAAAAGTTCCTCCTTTCCGGGGGTATGCAACTGTGCGGGTATCATGGGAATAATCCCGCCGTCTTTTACAAACAAGGGGATTTTGGACAGTTCGGGATTTATTTCTATAACCCTGCCATTTCCTGCGAATTGTCCGGTATAAAAATCGTACCAGTTGCCTTCGGGCAGCACGACTTTTCTTTGGGTCTCTCCTGCAAACATGGGCGCTACCATAATAAAATCGCCCAGCATAAATTGATCTCTGATATCCTGCTTCAGCGCTGTTTTATATGGGTTTTCCGAAGAACTTAGATTTCCTTTTGGGGTTTCAACTTTATAAAAAAAACCTTCCTCCAGGTTCATCGCCCTTACGGGAGGCTTGCCTTCAAAATGATATTGTGCAAATGCATTGTACAGATAGGGCAGTAATTGCATTCGCAGCAGCATCACATCTTTCACTTCGTCCGCCACTTCCGGAAAGGACCATGGCTGGGTGCCATCCGCCCAGGCGTTCAACATCGCCATTGGAGAAAAGCAAACGGATTGCATCCGGCGCAACCACTCTTCCGCTGTTTTTGAGGAACGGGCTTCGGGCGTCCACAAAACGCCTATGAAACTACTGTTGCACAGGGCAGTTATAAAATCGCGGTGATTATAATAATCATTATAAATAACATAAGGCAGAGAAGAAGCGCCAGCGTTGGAGGCTCTTGTAAGGCCATAGGTACGTTGGTTTTTTTCCCGGAACCATTGGTCGGTCATTTTCTGAAACTGTAATCCATACACCTGGCGCATTTGTTGTCCGCTTAGTCCTGAGGGAAATTTTGCTCCATCGGGCCAAAGCCATACATCATAGCCATCGGTTTCGTCAATCTTATAACCTGATACTCCAATATCAAGATGCTCCTTAAAAAAAAGATTTTTGTATAAGCCCTGCACCTCAGGCAAGGTAAGATCGGGTACCACACCCGCCCATACGGTATGTGTGGCAGTGTAGGGAAGCGTCTCCTTGTATATGGGCGAATGAGAAGATACGTAGGGATTAATCCAGAGGTTAATTCTGATATTCCTGGCGAGCAGATCCTGCACAAAGTCTCGCGGATGAGCAAAGCGTGTCTGGTCCCAAACAAAATCATTAGGATAAGAATAAGTCTGCCAGCCGGGTTCCAGGCCTATAAAACTTAAAGGATATCCTCTTTGTTCAAACGAAGCGGCTTCCGCTGTTACCTCCCGATCGGAAAATAATGTTGGGGTGCGTTGTGTAAATCCCAGTCCCCATTTGGGAGGAAGCACTCCCCCACCACAAAAAAGATTATACCGCTGTACCACTTCTAATGCGTTTCTGCCGGCAAAAGCATAAACTTCTACCCCTTGTGCCGGCACTTCTATTTCCACCGCATCAGAATAGGGCTGTGGATTCCAATCCGGCTGTGTGTTGCGATTCATTTCTTCCGGCGGATTTTTACTGTCTCGCCGTACCGCTATCCCCACATATACTTTAACGGGCCGCGCCGCATTGATTAAAACGCCATAACCCCGGTCTGAAATATAAAAAGCAACCGGCGCATGCGTTCGCCCATTATCAACGCCTCCGTAGTGATCTACCTGTAATTCTTTGATAGTGCCTCTTTGCAGGACGGATTTGAAATTCAAGCCCAGTCCAAAAAGTTCTTCATCTCTTACAAGAGGGAAACGAAGCAGGGTCTTATTATCAAAGATTTCGCCTGTTCCTTCACGTAAGTATTCGGGGAAAACCCGTTTGCCCAATTTTGAAAGCTCCGCTGTCCGGGGTTGATTATTTGCAATGGATAAAGGCGTAACCATTTCGGGCGTTCCGATGATGGACTTCCATATCCCCGGCGCCTCCGGCTGCCATTGCAGGGCTTTATCCTGCGCCTCCCCGGTAAGGCACCCGATAATCAAACCTATATAAAGAAGTGGTTTCATCCCGATTTAATCGTCTCCTATTTATTATAAAAATCCTGCTAAAACCGGCGCCAGTTTTTTATAGCCTGTTGCGTTAGGATGCAGACCATCTGAAAACAGACTTTCGTCAATCTTTCCATCTTCTTTCAAAAATACCTGCCCGGGATTTATAAAAGTAACCCGCATTTCAGTAGCTAAGGAGAGTATTGCCGTATTGAGTTCTTTTACATGGCTTTCCATATTTCTTCGGGGAAGGATACCCGATAACAGGATTTTGGCATGTGGTTGCCGAAGTTGAACGGCTTCCACCAATTGTTTTAATCCCGCAATGATTTCTGCGTCGCTATTCATTCCCAGATTATTAGTGCCGATCATCAGAACAACGTTTTTTGCTGTATATCCATCCAGTTCGCCATGATATACCCGCCATAAAGCATTCTCAATTCTATCCCAGCCAAAAGCCATATTCCTCAGCCCTTTCGGCGCCAGGTTAAGATTCCAGGAATCCACTCCTCGGGCAATTGGATCTTTGGGTTCCCCTCCCCAATAATGAATAATGGAATTTGCAATGATAACATTCCGTGGCGGTGATTTTTTATTAAGTTCAATGATGGCATTATGTCTTGCCCGCCAGTCGTATCCGTCCCTATCCTGAATAACCGGTTGAGTGGTAGTATAAGCGGGGTTTGATATTTCGTGAACGATTTCTCGGATGATTTTTGCAAAAGCATCCCCATGCTGTTTCATTCCGATATCAGCCGGGTGGATGCCATCTACTGTGGAATTGATATCCATTCCTATATCTGTATTACGCAGCAGGAAGATGTTTTTGATTCCTTCAGCCATTAATTTGGTGATAGTATTTCGTAGAACCTCACTGGTATGCTCACAGCCCATGACTGTTTTTTCGTTGATAGAGCCCGCCTGGGCGCCAAGACTATGTTCTGCCAGCAGGATGGGAATACCCGGTTTTTTTGCCTGTAGTCCCTTCACTGCTTCTCTGATTTTAGTTTCCAATTCTTCGTCAGGGACACCTACCAGATTAGGTAAGCAATCCAAAACATAAATCTTAGCATCAATTTCTGATATCAAATCAATAAGTGGTTTCTCCAATCTTCCATTACCCGAGAAAGCAAGATTGATCACCGGGTAATCCAATTGTCTTTCCATTATGGAGGTCCATCCCAATCCCGGACGTGAAGCGCATCCCCCCTGAGCAATAGAAGTACCGTAAACCACCACCGGTTTTTCAGGCGTCAGCGGCATTGGAATAAAGGTTTTCCCTTCCGGCACACCTATTTCCATCCAACTAACGGAATTGTATAGTGGTAAAAATAACCGGTATTCAAAAACCCGGCCTTTATAATTTTTATCAGGTTCAAGGCTGGAAAAGGTATAAGTGGTGGTATCACCGAAATGATATCTTCCCGGCGCCCAGACCCATTGCCCACTAGGATCTATGGCATATAAATCCACTCCGCTTCCTCCGGTCGCCGG
>CAZFGP010000036.1:0-28835 GCA_964518685.1 uncultured Terrimonas sp. | reverse complement strand
CACCGGGTTTGTGAATGACGCTAATGCTTAGCTAACAACTCTTTCACAACTGCACTAATGGTTTTACCATCAGCCTGCCCGGCGAGTTGCTTAGTGGCAACCCCCATTACTTTTCCAATATCGGCCGGCGAGCTGGCGCCGGTTGTGGCAATAATATTGGTGATCACTTCTTTTAATGAAGCTATATCCAATTGTTTTGGAAGGAAGGTTTCGATGACTTCAATTTCTTCCTGTTCTTTTATTGCCAGATCTTCCCTGTTTTGATTTTGATAAATCTCCAGGGAATCTTTACGCTGTTTAACCAGCTTTAATAATAATTTAGATTCATCAGCTTCTGATAATTGTCCACCTGCACCTTCAGCGGTTTTTGCCAGAATAATGGCCGCCTTTATAGCCCTCAATCCACGCAGCTTGTTTGCATCCTTTGCCAGCATAGCTGCCTTTATCTGGTCGTTTACGGTTTGTTCCAATGCCATAAGATAAAAAATTTAATGATTAAATCCGCTTCTCTCCAAAAGGAGAGTCATGAGATCGTCTAACTCTTTTTTAAGAGTTCCTGGGATTTTTTGTAAAAGTCGCCGGCGAATAGCTTTATTGCTTCCGCCAGTTCTGTTTGTCCGGTAGCCCGGCGATAGGTGTCTGCCATCGTCATCATCGTCTGATAGAAAAAATCGCCCATTTCATCCACCATCATATCCTTAGTCCAAAGATCAATTCTAAGCGCAGCCCGATCCTGAGGATCCCAAAATGAAAGTATCATAGCTTTGGAGCGTTGGTTTTCTTCAGTGCTGCTTTCTGTTGCCTTCCAGGAAATTTGATGGGGAACTTTTGCCTCATCTAATGTAACATCAATTGTAATTGTTGATTTCTCCATATTTAGTTTCTATATAAATATTGTAAAGGTAAGTGGATTTAGTGCGTAACCATCTCCTGTATATGTTTCCATAAGCGATTCCGAACATTTTTTTCGGAAAGCGTAATTGCCCGGCTATTTCCTTGTTCAATTAGCGCTAACCTATAGGCTTCGTCTTTGTATAATTTTATCAGCATCCCGGCAAGATTTTGAGTATCCTTAATATTGCAGGATAACACAGGCTCATTGAGTTCTCCGTCGTATCCATCTTTAGTAATAACTATAACCGGCGTACCGCATTGTAATGCTTCGTTTATAAAAAGGTCAGAAGGATGATTTTCAGGAAAATAGATCATCGTCATACATGAAGAAAGGATTTCCGGATATTCAGGATTATCATTCCCAATATTCAAAATCCTTACATCGTCTTTGTATTTATAACCTTTGAGAAGCTCCTGTGTTTTATGGGAATGAATTATTTTGCCCGCTATCAGAAACTGCATATTGCTCTGTTGCCACCTCTTAAACTGAGAAAAGGCTTTCAGCGTTATTATAATATGTTCCTGGGATAAAATGTGGCTTGCCAATAAAAAATAGGCTTTCCCCGAAGCGTATCTTTGCTTCACCTGCTCTTTTTGCTCCCAATGATAAAGTTTAAAATACGGAGATGGAGATTGAGGCATTACAAAAATTCGGGTGGGCGGGAATCCTCTATTCAGCAAGTTCCTCTTTTGTGTATGGGATGCTGTAAGGACTATGCAGGATGGATGGGTTTTGATAAAAGTCGCGATTTTTCTTATTTTTTGTTTGTCAGGATTTTCTGATAATAGAACTATTTGTGGTAGGGTTGTGGGCAGCGGATTTCCCTCCAGAGTTATTAAAACATCTGTCTTATATTTTTTTATTCTGGTCATTACCCTTTGCTTTCTCCAACCTCTTCCTAGTATTTTTTCAGGAAGTGGCATCTTTTGTTGAATCCATCTGACGTTGGCTGGTAATTCAGGTTTCTTATCATAGGTCAGAAAAGTGAAGATATCAGAGGGGTGCTGCTCACATAACGGAAAAAAGCACTGGAAGATAAAAGATTCAAAGCTGTTCTCTTTTGTTAAAAAACGACTATCTGTGTATATTGTCAAATTCATGATTATCAATAACTTATAAAAGAAACATAATGGAACCTGAGCCTCTGTAAAAATGATTCAACACTTATCTTTTCAGCAGGACGTTATATAATAGATTGTTGTAAAGGTAATTCGCCTGAAACTTCCCGGTTAATTATCCCGTGAAAGGATGGCTAAGCCGGCAATTTGCAACGGATTCCTGAATTATGATCCAAACCTATTGTAAACTAAAATCCATACCTATGAGGTTTAGAATTTTACGCATTTGCTTTATTGTAGTATATGCTTTGTTGAACTGGAATAAGGTATCAATAGCTCAATGTTCTTATGGTGGACCGCCTTTAACCATCAGCAACTCCTTTTCTTCAACACTGAGTAGTCTTACTGACTCTATTTATTATCCGCACAAATTTGATCCCAGTTTAGGCACACTCACTGGAGTGGAGCTTTCTATTTCCACGGCGGGGCAGGCTATTCTGGAAGTTATCAATGACGTTGGTGATCCTATTTTATATGAAATCACCTATCGCAGAAAGGACTTCATCAGAGGTCCGGGTTTGGGAGCGGGGGTATTATTAGACACCACCGTAGTATATCCTTCGGTAACAATGGGGGGCAGCTACGCCCCGGCTGTGCCATCCAGTGATCCACCATGGAAAAGTAACGGCGCCAATAGTGATTACACCAACTGGTGGGGGACGATACAGAATGCTCCGGGTTACTTAGATGTTGATGGTAATGCAATTCCCAAGAGTATTTTCCGGACTGTTGACCCGTCTAATTTTGGTGATTTTACTGGTCCCGGAGCAGTAAAGTTTAAATATGATGTTTTGGCCTCTCTCCTCGCTGAAGGATTTGGAGGGCGGTATTCTCAGCGGATTGTAACGCTGAACACCCAGGTTACTATCTCAACGGTGTATACCTATTGCCCCATGGGGATATTACCAGAAGGGAAACTGACATTTTCTGCCCGAAAGGCCGGTAATAATGAAATAGCTTTGAGCTGGACTAAGGAAAGGGAAGAATCCGGTATAACCTATATGCCTGAAGTGAGCTTTGACGGGAAAAACTTCAGCAACATAAGCACCATGCAGAGCCAGCAACCGGAATCGTCTTCAACAGTTGTAAAATACGAGCTGGATTATTCGATTCCTAAATCCATTGACGGCAAACTATATTTCCGGCTGAAGCATACAGATCCAACCGGCAAAGTTAACTATACACCAACCGAGGTGGTTACGATGGAAAAACTGCAGGAATGGATAATGAGTTTGTACCCCAATCCTGCTGAGAAACAGGTAAATCTGGTATTCGGCTCCGAACAGAAGCAGCATCTCCAGGCTGAATTGATCAATAGTGCAGGTCAAATAGTGGACAGAATGAATTTCAGCTCTAATAATACAAAGCAATTTATGTTCACTTTCTCAAGAAAGCATCAGCCAGGCATCTATTTTGTGCGGGTAACTAATGCTGCCGGCAGAAAGCAGTACACCAGCCGTCTGATGTTAAGATAAAGTCCTTTTTAACAAAAAATACTTCTTCTATTCCCCTTAAAGAGTTGGTGTCGTTTAAATAAGTACCAACTCTTTTGTATTTTTACCGACATTTGCAATTATACATGGAATATAATACAACAAGAAGTCCTTTGATCATGCGTGAATATGGTCGTCATATTCAGAAGATGGTTGATTATGTAATTACTATTGAGGACAAGGAAAAAAGGCAGAAGAATGCTTATGCGCTGATAGAACTGATGGGTTTTTTGAATCCTCATCTAAAGAATGTGGAAGATTTTAAGCATAAACTTTGGGATCATCTTTTTCTGGTCTCTGATTTTAAATTAGATGTAGAAAGTCCCTATCCTATACCAACGCGGGAAAAGCTAAAATCAAAGCCCGCCCCTATGCCCTATCCTAAGAGACATCCAAAGTATTCACATTTGGGTAAAAATCTTGAACTGATAGTAGATAAAGCGCTAAAAGAAGAGAATGCAGATAAACGGTCTGGTTTTGCTAATGCCATAGCCTACTATATGAAATTGGCATATAACACCTGGCATAAAGAACTGGTACATGATGATGCCATCAGAAGTGAATTAAATGCAATTACAGATGGCAACCTGGAATTTACTACCACCCCTTATGTGAAGGCATTCCGGGAAAGAGAAGGGAATCGTTACCAGCGTGGCGGGAAGAGCGGAGGTTATCAACAGCGAAATAACGGAGGATCAGGGCGTAATGGAAAAGGCGGAGGCAAACACTTTAAAAAAAGGTTTAAATAATAAAGGAATCACCTTAATAATTTTAAGACCCCGGCTATGATCACTTTGCCGGGGTTTTATTTCTGTATTCAAATTTATTGCTATAATACCATGCGTTCTTTTGAAGTTACGGGCGGTAAAAAATTGAAAGGGGAAATAACGCCACAAGGTGCAAAGAATGAAGCGCTTCAGATTATCAGCGCAACATTACTCACTCCTGAAACGGTAACCATTCATAATATCCCCGATATTGTTGATGTAAATCTGTTGATAGACTTGTTGGAAGAAATGGAGGTAAAGGTTGATCGGCATAATCGTCACTCCTGTTCCTTTACTGCTGATAGGGTAAATATAGGCTATCTCCACAGTGAGTCCTACCATAAAAAGAGCGGGAGGCTCCGGGGTTCCGTTATGCTTGCCGGCCCCTTGCTGGCACGTTTTAAAGAGGCTTTTATTCCCAAACCGGGCGGCGACAAAATCGGCAGAAGGCGCTTGGATACCCATATTATTGGGTTTGAAAAAATGGGAGTACAGTCCAGTTATGCACCGGGAGATGGATTCTTCCATCTGAAGACGGCTGAGTTGAAGGGTACGAATATGTTATTGGACGAGCCTTCGGTTACCGGAACCGCTAATTTAGTGATGGCGGCCGTGCTGGCTAAAGGCGTTACCCGGATTTATAATGCTGCCTGCGAACCCTATATTCAGCAATTGTGTAAAATGCTGAACAGGATGGGTGCAAGAATAAGCGGAATCAGTTCTAATCTGCTTATTATTGAAGGTGTATCCGCCCTGGGTGGAACAACCCATTCGCTACTGCCCGATATGATTGAAGTAGGTTCCTTTATTGGACTGGCTGCAATGACGCAAAGTGAAATCACTATTAAGAATGCAGGTATTGCCCACCTCGGACAAATTCCGGATAAATTCCGTCAATTAGGGATAGCAATGGAAATCCGCGACGATGACATCTTTATTCCCGAACAGGAAAGTTATGAAATACAAACATTTTTAGATGGCTCTGTTCTGACCATTTACGACCACCCCTGGCCTGGGTTTACACCTGATCTGCTGAGCATTGTTCTGGTGGTTGCCACTCAGGCTAAGGGATCCATTCTGGTGCATCAGAAAATGTTTGAAAGCCGTCTGTTTTTTGTGGATAAACTCATAGATATGGGTGCGCAAATTATTCTCTGCGATCCGCATCGGGCGGCAGTAATTGGTCTTGCCCGACAGCAACATTTGCGCGGGATTACCATGAGTAGTCCCGATATTCGGGCGGGGGTTGCTCTGTTGATAGCCGCACTGAGTGCAGAAGGGAAAAGCATTATCCAGAACATTGAGCAAATAGACAGAGGTTATCAGAATATTGATGCAAGATTGAGACATCTCGGAGCAGAAATTCAGCGAATCTGATCTTTTCTGTTTCTGTATTTTCGTACAACAGAACAAAGTGCGCCGGCAATTGATAAAACAAAATGGATCCAAATAAACTCATTATTATTACAGCCCCTTCAGGATCAGGGAAAACATCTATTGTTCATTATCTGCTTCAGAAGTACCCCGATCGGCTTTCGTTTTCAGTTTCTGCTACTACCCGAAAGGCAAGAGGAAACGAAGTTGAAGGCAGGGATTATTACTTCCTGAGTGAAGAAACCTTCAGGCAAAGCATTAAAAATAATGAATTTTTAGAATGGGAGATGGTTTACCAGGGGAACTATTATGGCACTTTACATGCTGAACTGGAGCGAATCTGGAAGATGAATAAAACCCCTGTTCTGGATATAGATGTGAAAGGCGCTCTGCACATTCAGCGTCATTTTTCGGGTCTCTCATGTTCTGTATTTGTGCAGCCACCTTCTGTTGAAGTACTGAAACAACGGTTGGAAAGCAGGGGTACCGAAACGCCGGAATCTTTAAATGCAAGGTTGAACAAAGCAGCCTATGAAATATCTTTCAAAGATCATTTTAACTTTATCGTAGTAAATAAGTATCTTGAATTGGCTTGTATAGAGGCGGACAAAATTGTGAGTGAATTTTTACAAAAATAGTATGCACTGATGAAAATCATTTTCAACAATACAGTGAAATTTTTCATGTAAGTTTGACAGGCAATGGGCGATGTAGATATTTTAAAACTAATTGGAATTATTCTGACCCTGATACTTGTTGGTTTTTTTTCAGGTATTGAGGTGGCATTTGTTTCTGCCAATAAGTTTTCTTTTGAACTCAAGAGAAAACAAGGTCTACGCAGTGGAAGAATATTATCTCAATTACTGGAAGAACCGGTGAAATTTATCGGCACCACTTTGGTGGGGCTTATATTAACTATCGTAATTTATGGTCTGCTGGTGGGCGAATTCCTTTCGCCTTTATGGGATTGGATCGAGATGCATCTTAAAGCCTCTTTTTCAGCTTATGTAAAGTACCTGCGTCTTATATTCGAGACTTTGCTCTCGGCGTTAATTCTCCTTGTAGTTCAATTTTCCTTTAAGGCTTTTTTCAGAGCAAAGAACGACTCCGTCCTGTCTCTTTTTGCACAATTTGGTTTGCTTGATTTTCTTCATCGTATCCTGCATCCTTTTGCTTCTTTTTTTATTAACCTCTCAGAATGGATCCTGACTTATTTGTTTAATGTTAGAATTTCGGATCAGAGCCGGGATTCTTTTTCCCCCGTTGATCTTGAGCATTTCATTTTACAGCACAAGAACAGATCAGAGGGCGGGCAGGACATGAATACACAGCTTTTTGAAAATGCATTGCAGCTCTCTTCCGTTAAAATACGCCAGTGCCTGATTCCCCGAAAAGAAATAGAATCGGTTGAAATTACCGCCTCTATAGCCGAAACAAGCCAGAAATTTATAGATACCAAGCTCAGTCGTCTGGTGGTGTATGAAGATAATATTGATAATATCAAGGGCTATGTTCACCAGATTGAATTGTTTAAGAATCCTGCAGATTTGCCTTCTATTATGATGCCCATACCTGCTATACCGGAGAGTATGAATGTGCTGGACCTGATAAGCAAATTTACGAAGGAACAAAAAAGCATCGCCTGGGTGGTAGATGAATTTGGAGGCACTGCGGGTATTATAACTATGGAAGACCTGCTGGAGGAAATATTTGGTGAAATAAAGGACGAATACGATATTGATAAATTTGTAGAAAAGCAAATTGCCGACAACGAATTTATTTTTTCAGGACGGCTGGAGCTGGATTACCTGATCAAAAAATACCATCTCGATTTCAGTGAAACAGAATCTGAAACACTCTCAGGATATATCATTCAGCATCACGAAATGATTCCTAAGAATAAGGAAAGAATCATTATTGACAGTTATGAATTCGATATCATTAACGTTACCGACACCCGTATTGAAATGGTTAAAATAAAAAAGTTGAAATAAGCTGTCGTTTTTCTGAACAATAGGCTACCACCTGTCTGCATTGCTCTTTTCCATATCCTGTCTGTATTTCTCAGGGATGTCACCCCGTAGCAAACAGCCACTTTTAAGAGTAGGAAAGATATCTTCAAAAGTTCTCACCTCATTCATGAATACCCTTCGATAAATATGAGATCGTGTTAACCGCGCCGGATCATCAATCCCTGCTGCTCCCATCAGTTCAACAAAGGATTTTAGCGTTTCTCCGTGATAATTAGCCACGCGTTGTTTCTTATCTTCCACTACCAGCCCAACAGTAAGTTGTGGGTCCTGTGTGGTGATGCCTGTAGGGCACCTGTTGGTGTTGCAGAGCAATGCCTGGATACAACCCAGGGCCATCATCATAGCACGGGCGCTATTGCAGGCATCGGCGCCCAGGGCGAGAGCACGCAGAATATCAAAGCCAGACAGAATTTTTCCGGAAGCAAAAACTTTAATATGCTGTTTGATGCCAAAGCCCTCCAGCATATTTCTTACAAAAGCCAATCCATCCATCATTGGTGCGCCCACATAATTAGAGAATTCCTGAGGGGCTGCACCCGTGCCACCTTCCCCACCATCAACGGTAATGAAATCAGGATAGTGGTTTAATTCAATCATCGCCTTACAGATTCCAATAAACTCACTTTTCTTCCCAATACAAAGTTTGAAACCTACCGGTTTCCCTCCGGACAATTGCCTAAGTTGCTGAATAAAAAGGATTAAACCCTTCGGGCTGTTAAAGGCGCTGTGATATGGAGGCGAAGCAACGGTGGTGTAAGGCTTAACATGGCGGATAGCAGCTATTTCAGGGGAGTTTTTTCTAGCGGGCAAAATACCCCCATGTCCTGGTTTAGCTCCCTGTGAAAGTTTAAGTTCAATCATTTTGACCTGAGGCAGAGCGGCATTTTTTTTAAATCCTTCAGGAGAAAAATTTCCGTGTTCGTCCCTGCATCCAAAGTATCCTGTACCGATTTGCCAAATGATATCACCGCCAAATTTTAAGTGATGCGGACTAATACCTCCTTCTCCGGTGTTATGTGCAAAGCCTCCAATTTTTGCTCCGGCATTCAGCGCTTCCACAGCATTGCCGCTCAAAGCCCCAAAACTCATAGCTGATACATTTAAAAGGCTTGAGGAATAAGGATGCAAACAATCTTTGTTGCCAACAAGAATCCTTGGGTCATGATTAAGCGTATCAAAATCTTTAGCATTGATAGAGTGACTTAACCATTCATATCCTTCTTCGTATACATTGAGTTGCGTGCCAAAAGGCATAGTATCCATTTCCCGTTTGGCCCGCTGGTAAATGGTAGACCGGTCAATCCGGTTAATAGGTCTTCCATCAATATCAGATTCAATGAAATACTGATACATCTTGGGACGGATATCTTCCATCCAATACCGAATACGCCCTATCACCGGAAAATTGCGCATAATGGAATGTCTTGTTTGAATCATATCGTAACAACCCATAACAATCAACGCCACTACTATTACAAGAGTGATCACCCACCACCAACTAACAAACCAGGTTAAACCTCCGGTAATTGCCGAGGCTAAAATGGCGGCAACCAAAAATATTTTTCTCATGTGCTATCTGCATTTTACCGGACAAATGTATTGAATTAAAAAAGCAAAAAGATAACGATGAAACTTTGCTTCTAATCATTTAGTAATTTTATCCTTGTATTAATCTTATTTTTATTGACGTATGGAATATATTGATTATTATAAGGTACTTGGACTCAGTAAAAATGCTTCGGCAGATGAAATAAAAAAAGCTTACCGGAAACTGGCGCGTAAATTCCATCCCGATTTGAATCCCAATGATAGTGAAGCCAATAAAAAGTTTCAACAAATAAACGAAGCCAATGAGGTATTGAGTGATCCGGAAAAGAGAAAAAAATACGATCAGTATGGAGCGGATTGGCAACATGCAGAGGCTTATGAAAAAGCGCGTCAGTCGCAAGCATCTGCCGGAGGTGCCGGCTATGGTGCATTTACCGGAGGCGCAGGATTTGGCGGTGAATATGCTGAAGGAGATTTCTCGGATTTTTTCAATTCACTTTTTGGCGGGGGAAGGAGCAGAGGCGGTAGTCATGTGAAATATAAAGGACAGGATTTTAATGCGGAAATGCAGATCAGTCTCAAAGAAGCTTATTCCACTCATCAACGAACCTTCACTGTAAACCAAAAAAATATCCGAATTACTGTTCCCGCCGGAATAGCCAATGGGCAAACGATTAAACTGAAGGGACATGGAGGACCAGGCGTAAACGGAGGCCCGGCAGGCGATTTGTATATTACTTTTCTTATTAATGAAGATCCGGTTTTCAAAAGAAACGGGGAAGATTTATATGCTGCTGTTGACCTGGATTTATACACTGCCATTCTGGGAGGGGAAAAGACAATTGAAACCCTTGATGGGAAGGTGAAAGTGAAGGTGAAACCGGAAACTCAAAATGGCACAAAAACCAGGTTAAAAGGGAAAGGATTTCCGGTTTACAAAAAGGAAGGTTCTTTTGGCGATCTGATCATTTCCTGGTCCATTAAAATTCCGGTTAATCTTACCGACAAGCAGAGAAGCCTGTTCAAAGAATTGTCTGAATTGTAGTACAAAACCTTTTTTATGTCAAATTTTGAAGACTTTATGACACCCGAGGAATGTTGCACATATTACAATGTGGAGCTAACATTTATTGAATCGCTCAATGAGTATGGGCTTATTGAAATGCGTTCTATTGAAGAAAAGAGGTATATACAAAATACCCAACTGAATGAGTTGGAAAAATTCATACGGCTGCATTATGAATTAGGAATTAATATTGAGGGAATAGATGCTATTGCTCATCTCCTGCGTAAAATGAAAATAATGCAGGAAGAGATGACAGCACTCAAAAATCAGTTGCAGACCGGCGATAGGCTATCTGATTTTTTTGAATAGATTTGTTTTGATAGGATCTCCCACTTTTTTATGCAGCTTAAAATTGTTATGACTACATATCGGACAGCTGATTCCTTTTAGCGAACCGAAAAAATAATGAAATACATGATCTCTATGTTGGAAAAACTCAAACAAGGACAAAATGTTTATGGTACCTGCCTCACTTCTTCCGCTGCAGGATGGATACAAATTCTGAAACAAGCGGGTCTTGATTTTGCATTTATTGATACTGAACATATTTCTCTTGACAGAGTGGAGACAGCTAAAATGTGTCAGATGGTGCAGACATCAGGCATGACACCTATTGTTCGTATCCCCTCTCCGAATCCTTATTTAGCCTGTCAATGTATTGATGGTGGCGCTAAGGGCATCATTGCTCCTTACTTAGAATCTGTTGACGAAATCAGAGAACTGGTTGGCGCTACAAAATTTCGCCCGTTAAAAGGTAAGGTGCTGCAAAGCGTATTAACAGGTAAACAAACGTTATCTTTTGAAATGAAGACTTATTTGGCGCAATATAATATGGGAAATCTCTGTATTGCTAATATTGAAAGTGTACCAGCACTGAATCAATTAGAAGAACTGTTAAGTGTACCCGGTTTAGACGGGGTCTTTATCGGGCCTCATGATCTTTCTGTAAGTCTTGGAGTGCCGGAACAATATGATCACCCTGAATTTGAGAAAGCAGTAAAATATATAATCCGTACTACCAGAAGCAAAGGGTTATCCATTGCCATTCATTTTTCTCTTGAGCCTGAGCGGCAAATAAAATGGATTACAGAAGGTGTAAATATTGTGGTACACAGTTCGGATCGGGCTTTGTTTAGTCAAAAATTAAATAACGATATGCGTATCATCCGGAATGCCGTTGGCGATATTCGTTCTGATAGTTCCACTGCCGGGGAGGCTTTGCCGGTTGTATAATAATTCCGGGAGAGATATAGCAAGGAACATCACCCTGTCATTTTTTGGGGGGAATAAACAATGTTGAGGCTCATTTCTTCATCATTAACTTATTCATTACCAACGCCCCTATTTTGTCGCCCTGATCAACGGCCACTTTGATGGAATTCATATAGTGTATCCCTCCGTAAAAACGGCTTACACCGGCTTCCAGGGCCGCTTCCCGGGTTGATGTAAAATCTCTGTCGGGCCAGCCCCAGGCTCTTTCTAAGGTATCGCGGAAGGGGGTATTGTTTCCATAAATAGACGTAAGAACAGTTGCCGCCGCGGCCGATATTATAGCGTGTCCGCTGGTGTATTCAGGAAAGGGCGGGGTCTGTAATTCAGGTTTCCAATCTGCATCTATATGTCTGTTAATATAGGTTTCAGGGCGGATCAGGTTCCATTCATACTTCATATCCCAGCAGGAAATGAAGGCATCCATAATCGCGAAAGAAACAGCGGTATAACTGTATACCGTTTCGTCAAAATCAACTTTTTCGTTTTTGGCAATTATTCCGGTTATGCCCATCCAGTGTCCCCCGGGTGTCAGGGCTTTTGTAGCAAACATTACATGTCCGGATACGTTTACTTTATAGCCATTGCAATCCCAGAAATTGGCAATGGCTTTTCGTTCCTCATCAAGATTTTTGCCTGCCAGATATACCTCGTTCACCATTTTATAAAATTGACTCGCGGTGTCTTTACTGAAAACAGGCGCGGGTGGAGCTGCAAATTGGTTAGCACTGTCCAAAGCAATGGTTCTGATCGTACGCCAGTGAGGTTCTACAGCCTGGAAATAGGCGGGAGGAGTGGGTACCCATTTCCCCTCATCTTCCGGTACAATATATTTAGCGGCAGAGCGGGTTTCTGCATAATTATCCTGTTTGCTCCACAATAAGATATGCTTTGCAACCGTATCAGCATATTTCACAGAATGATTATATATGTCCACAGGCATACCATGATTTTTTGCCAGTTGATGTAATGAATCTATGATGGCTGCAGTGGTTTCCTTTGAGAAGGTGAGCGCTTCACCAACCTGCATCATCGCAAGTAGCGCAGCAAACGAATATTGAATATTCCCTTCCTTTGGTGGTGCAGGGATCGCTCTCAAATCCTTTAACTGCCCTTCCACGGAAGCATAATTGGTATTATGATGGGTAATTACTTCATAAGCCGCCAGGTGTACATATGCATATATTCTGCTGGCAACGGGCGGACTAAAAATATCGTAAGTAATCACTTCCGTCAGTTGGTTGTTAACCTCACTGTACAAAAGGGGATTGTTGAAAACAGCTTCATAATCGTTTTTCGTATTGCATCCCCATAATACACAGGAGGCAAGGAACATGAAAAAAATTATTTTTTTCATCAGGATCGAAATTTTTGTTCTTTAATACCTAGTCCCGCCTCATTTAAAATTTCATTTAATAGCGATAACGCTGATTTCCACATTCACTTTTTTCGGCAGTTCTTTCACCGCCACCGTTTCACGTGCCGGGAAATTGCCGGTAAAATACTTTCCATATACTTCATTTACTATGGTAAAAAGACTCATGTCGGAGAGGAATATTGTTGTTTTAACAACGTTATTGAAGTCTAACCCTGCCTGTTGAAGTATAGCTTGTATATTGAGCATAACCTGTGTAGTCTCTGCGAAGGCATCATTAGCTTCTATATTACCTGTTTGGGGGTCAATGGCAATTTGCCCGGAGACAAATAATAAATTGCCTGCCATAACGGACTGGCTGTAGGGGCCGATGGGAGCGGGTGCATTGGGTGTATTAATGATAATTTTTTCCATAATAATGAAGTGATAATAAATATACGAAGTTACTTAATAAACGGGTGCTTATTTTTGTAAAAAACAAGTTCAATTGCATGGCACTGATTCTTCATATAGATACTGCTCTGGAAACAGCATTTGTTGGGTTATCCCGCAATGGAGAATATTTAACGGGGTTTGACAATACTTCGCAAATGGAACATGCTGCTTTTGTACAGCCGGCGATTGTGCAATTGCTTAGAGATACCGATACGGAAATGAGAAATCTTGACGCGGTTGGAATAACCCGCGGACCCGGTTCTTATACGGGATTGCGGGTGGGAATGTCCAGCGCTAAAGGGATCTGTTATGCCCTTCAAATGCCCTTAGTGGCTGTATCTACACTGGAGGTAATGGCTGCTGCTGCAATTGCGTCTTTCCCCAATTATGATGCCTATTGTCCTATGATTGATGCTCGTAGAAATGAAGTGTTTACCGCTTTGTATGATGGTGAAAGGAAGCTTATCCTTTCTCCTGATGCCGTGCTGTTGTCCTCCGGTTTTTTGACTCAGGAATTATTGACGAAAAAGATTCTTTTTTTTGGCAGTGGCGCGCATAAAGCAAAAGAAAAATGGATTACCGGCTCGAATGCGGGATTCCAGAATATTAATTACCAGCAAGCTCATCTTTCCCAACTTCTTTTTGACGCCTTCAAAAACAAAGAGTTTTGTAATTTGGCTTATGAGGAACCTCTGTATCTGAAAAGTGTTTTCTTTAATCAGCCTAAACCGGTGCTTTGATTCCATTGTTTTGTCCCATTTGAATCAATCTCAAAAACCGGCAGTTATTATAAAATCAGAAATTTGCCCTTAATTGCTGATAGGAGAGTAGTAATTATTATATTAGTAATAAGATTTAAGATTCAGCAGGTTAAAATGAAAATGATTCCGACGTTGTTTCTCCAGTGCGCTATCGTCCTTATCGGGATTGTGGCCGTTGTGATTTTGATTCGATTTCCTTTAACCGAGGGAAGAGCAGCAAACTTAGGCTTGTTACGTATTTATTCCGACCCGTTCATACTATATGGATATGCCACATCCGTTCCATTTTTTGTGGCGCTGTATAAGGCGTTTAGATTACTTGGATACATAGGGCAGAATAAAGTATTCTCTTCTATTTCCGTTGGATATTTAAAAAGCATAAGGTTTTGTGCCATCGTGATGGCTGTTTTAATTGCGATGGCAGGACTTTACATAAAGATATTCCACAATAAGGATGACGATCCTGCGGGTTTCCTTGCCCTTTGTGTCGTAGCTGTTTTTGTTTCCGCCGTAGTTGCTGCGGTTACGACGGTCTTCGAAAGGATTCTTCAAAATGCCATAGATATGAAATCTGCAAATGACTGAACTGTTTGTAAAGCATTATACTGTCATCCGGGTGGATATATTAGAATAGCCAAGTAAAAGGAAGAATAACTAAGCGCCTGTTAATTTAATTTCCTGGAGTTTGGTGAATCAAACTGCGGAAATTTATTCGAAGAAATGAGGTAAGAGGTGCAGGACTGTATTTGCTCCATACGCTATTCTAAACTCCGTACCTTTCTCTTAATAGATTTTGGTGATGTGTCCAATGTCCTATAGTGATATATCCCAGGCTGTTAACTGTAATTGGGTTTCCGCCTGCAATCCCTCTTGCGTTTAGCATCTTCGGCGTAAAAGAGGCAAATAAAAGAACAGAGGATTTTCTTTGCAGCACCAATTCATTAGTGAGGTCTTTTAAGCTGCGATGTTGCACAGTAGCATTATCAGCATACCGTTTGTCGTCAAAAGAGGGTAGGCTTTGGGTTTCGCCTCTTGCGATGCACAAGGCACGATAAGCAAAAACCCTTTCAGCATCAATACCATGTTGTAACACCTGCTTCACCGTCCATTTGTTTTCAGCATATGCAAAGTCGCCCTTATTTTCAGGTATAGTTTTAAGAAAAGTTTCCAGTTCCGGCAGGGAAGTCACAAATGTTTTGGAGATGTCATCACTTTTTACCAACGACACGTAGGTTTCAAAATGAGGGTCATAGTCTGATGTATTGGGACGCATAACAATTATTTATTTTATTGGATGAACCGGATAAACTAAATCTTAATGAATATTTTTTTCCGGTATAAAAAGTATAAAAGTAACCAAACCAAAATCAGAGAGCCAAGGGCATTACAGGCCGGCTGCCATTTATCTGCCAGATGCATATACCATCCTTCAAAAAGAAGTTTGGAACTGTAATCAAAATCAATAAATCGCATGCCAAGGTAGATCACCAGGGAATTCATCCCGATCACTTTAAAAAAGAACGCCCATTTGCGATAGCCCAGCACATCAATCACCCAGTAAAATAAGGCAAGAAACAGAAACGCCATACCACCTGTGAGCAGGATAAAGGAACTGGACCACAGGTGTTTGTTGATCGGGAAGAAAGTACCCCACAGCAAACCCAATCCGATACCTGTTATTCCAATCGCAGACAATCGGCCTAATTTCTGATAATCTGTTTTGTTGGTACGTATTATATCTCCGGCAAAAGCGCCTAAGACCGTTAGGCAATGAGCGGGCAACTGAGTAAGTAATGCGTTTTCATCATAGGTTTTTTGCAGCAATCTGCCTGGCATAAAAGTCCGGTCAAACCAGCCCACAAGATTTCCTTCAAAGGATAAATCTCCTGCGCCATAGCCCGGAACCGGTATTAAAAACAGCAAAGCACAATATGCAATGAGCATCCCGGTGATCCAAAGCAACCTTTGTTTCTGAGAGAAATTCAGATACAAAAAGGTGGTAATAAACGTAGCCACACCGATTCGTCCAAGTACAGTTCCATAACGAATATTGCCGGGGTCAAAAATATTAAGCGGAATGTTTTTATCCAGGATTCCTAAAATCACCAGTACGATCATCCGTCGAAACGCCTTTTTATACAACGCCTTTTTATTCATTCCGCGGCTTAGTCCGGATGTTAAGGAATAGGACAATGCAATCCCCGCTGTAAACAAAAAGAGGGGGAATATAAAATCGTAAAAGGTGAATCCGTTCCAGGCCGGGTGGTGAAGCTGATCTGAAATCCAATCTACCCAAGGCAGGCCCGTAGCGCCCTTTAGATGAATGAGAGCAGCGCCGCCCCCCGAAATGAGCAACATGTCAAATCCCCTGAGGGCATCAACAGAGAGCAATCGTTTTTGTTTTTCCATACCAATGCATATTGCGGATGAATAGGTATGAAGATAAAAAATGTATTGTTTCTCAGCTAAAAAAATAAATACACCCGCTGTAGCGCTTTTTCAGCGGGTTAACATTTTTCCAGGGCCTGAGTAATATCAAATATAATATCATCAGCCCGTTCAAGTCCCACCGAGATCCGTATCAAACCTGGGGTTATCCCAACTGATTCCTGTTCTTCCCGGCTTAGTTTGGAGTGTGTAGTAGAAGCGGGATGAGAAGCAATGCTTCTGGTGTCACCGAGATTGGAAGTCAGCGAGAGCATCTGAAGTGCATCCATAAATTTTTTACCACCGTCAATACCTCCTTTCAAATCAAAGGTAACCAGTCCTCCACCGCGCAACATTTGTTTTTTTGCGATTTCATACATGGGATGGGAAGGATGAAAAGGATATTTTATCCAATTCAGTTTCTGATGATTTTCCAATTTCTTCACCAGCGCCTCTGCATTGTCGCAGTGACGCTGAATCCTCACATCCAATGTCTCCAAGCTTTTGCTTAGTAACCACGCATTGAATGGCGAAAGTGACGGCCCCGTGTTTCTACAGAATAAGTAAAGTTCTTCAATCAATTCTTTTTTACCTACTACCACTCCGCCTAAGACCCGCCCCTGACCATCTAACCATTTTGTTGCTGAGTGCAGCACCAGGTCAGCACCGTATCGGGCTGGCTTTTGTAAAATAGGGGTTGCAAAGCAATTATCTACCAGCAAAATAATACCATGTTTCCTGGCCAGTTTGCCTAACCATTCCATATCCACAATATCTAATCCCGGGTTGGTAGGCGTTTCTACGTAAATCAGTTTAGTATTGGAGCGGATTAGGGCTTCCCATGTTTCCGGGCGGTCAATTTCTGCATAGCTATGATCAATATTCCATCTTTTGAGGTATTTAGTAATGATTGTATGGGTAGAACCAAAAATAGATTTACAGCTTAGCAGATGGTCTCCGCTGCTCAGGAAGGTCATAAAGCAGCCAAAAATTGCGCTCATTCCGGAGGAGGTGGCAAAGCCTGTTTCTGCCTCTTCTAAGGCACACATTTTATCAATAAACTCCTGAACTGTCGGGTTACTGTACCGGCTATAAATATTGCGTTGATTTTCACCTGCAAAAGCTGCCCGCATTTCCTCTGCGTTGTCAAAACAGAAACTGGAGGTGAGAAACAAGGGCGTACTGTGTTCTTTTTCGGGAGTACGGGGAGCCTGGATACGCACGGCCTGTGTTATCGGATCTTGCTTCATTAACTATAATATTTAAAAAGAATCATGGGTTATAAAATACCAAAGACGCAAATTGTTTCGCAATTATTTACTGTTTTGGAAACATTGCGTCCTGACTTTGCAGTGCACTGTCAAAAATATTCACTAAGGCAGCTGCACCTCAATGTTGTTTACAACTACTCTCCATTGGATTTTTCCTCCCGCAAGACGCAGTGTTTCTGCAACGGAACAATATTTATTCATGGATAGTTCCACGGCACGCTGGGCTTTTGCGGGATCAATTTCCCCTGATAATTGAAAAGTGATCTGTATGGATTCCCAAAGGGAAGGCTCCTTACCTTTTTGTCGCTCTCCGTCAACAGCAATTGAAAAGTCCTGAATTTGCTGTTTCTGCTTCTTTAGGATACTGACAATGTCCACTGCGCTACAACCGCCCAACCCAGCTAATAAAAGTTGCATAGGGCGAAAACCCTCTCCCTCTCCGCCTTTTTCCGATGGGATATCAATAGCAAGCTGGTTGCCTTTGGAATCGGTAGCAGTAAACTTATAGTCGTTTTCAGTCCGGTGTAATTGCATTAAGGCCATATCTGTTACATATTTACACGCGAAGATACAAATCGTGAATTTTTTTCCACCATTAAAAAAATAACCCTTAGTTAACAGCAACCGGGTTTGAAGCAGTCTCGTAAAATAGTGTCGTATTTATTTTTGGATCATACAGGCACCAACAGTAACGTTGCTGGTTTCATCAATTAAGATGGCGCCACCGTTTACCCGCAAGTCATGATACCAGTCAAAAGCAACAGGCTGTGAAGTTTTGATGATGGCCTTTACGATATCATTCAACCCGGCTTTTTCGGGCGCTTCTTTCTTTTCCAGGGAGTTGACATCAATCTGATAGGATATTTCTTTAATCACGCTTCTGACCCTGGTACTGTTGATTTGGAGCAGATATTTATTACCTGCAATCATAGGCTTGTTATCCATCCAGCACAGTAATACTTCCAATTCCTGCCCGATATGCGGGAGGTCATCTGAAGGCACTATCAGATCGCCACGACTAATATCAATATCGTCCTGCAATTGAAACACAACAGACATCGGCGCGTAGGCTTCTACAATCTGCGTGCCGCCATCTGTTTCAATGGTTTTAATTCGGCTCGTTGAACCTGAAGGCAAAACAGTTACAGCGTCTCCCTTTCGATAAACGCCGCTGATGATTTTTCCGGCATAACCCCGATAGTCGTGCAAGTCTTTGGTTTGGGGTCGGATAACATATTGTACAGGGAAACGTGATTTATGGTGATTGACTTTCCTTTGAACCTCTATGTTTTCAAGAATATTCATTAACGTTTCCCCTTCGTACCAGGGCATTTGCGAAGATGGTTTTACAATGTTGTCTCCGTTCAGAGCGCTCATTGGAATATAGGTTACGCTATTAAGTTCCAGTGTTCTTGCCATATTGGCGTACTCAATTACAATATTATTATAAACATCCTGGGAATAATCTGTCAGATCCATTTTATTTACTGCTACAATTACCTGTGGGAGATTAAGCAGGGAGGCAATAATGGAATGCCGACGGGTTTGCTCCACCACTCCGTTTCGGGCATCAATGAGGATAATAATCAGGTCGGAATTGGAGGCTCCGGTCACCATGTTCCGGGTGTATTGAATATGTCCTGGTGCGTCTGCAATAATAAACTTGCGCCTGGGTGTGGTAAAATATTTATAGGCTACATCAATAGTTATTCCCTGTTCACGTTCAGCGCGAAGCCCATCGGTAATTAACGCCAGATCAGGATCTCCTTCCTGTTTATTTTTACTCTGTTTTTCAATGGCTTCCAGTTGGTCCACCATAATGTTTTTGCTGTCGAACAACAAACGACCGGTAAGGGTACTTTTTCCGTCGTCTACACTGCCTGCCGTTATAAACCGTAGTATATCCATATATAAAAGGGATGCTGCTTTTAACTAAAAATAACCGTTCTTCTTTCTGTCTTCCATTGCCGCTTCAGAGAACTTATCATCAATACGGGTTTGTCCGCGTTCACTTGTTTTGGTGGTAATAATTTCCTGGATGATGTCTTCTATAGTGGCAGCATTGGATTCCACAGCGGCTGTGCAGGTCATATCGCCAACGGTCCGATAACGAACTTTTTTTTGGAGAATCCTGTCAGATTCATCAATGTTTATATAATCGGAAACAGCCACATATTGTCCATTATATTCAAGTACTTCCCGCTCATGAGAAAAATATATGGACGGCAACATTATTTTCTCGCGTTGAATATAGTTCCAGATGTCCAGTTCAGTCCAGTTACTAATAGGAAAAGCTCTGACATTTTCTCCTTTATTGATCTTTCCATTATAAATATTCCAAAGTTCCGGACGTTGACGTTTAGGATCCCATTGTCCAAATTCATCACGAATAGAAAAGATTCTTTCTTTAGCCCTGGCTTTTTCTTCATCCCTGCGTGCACCTCCGATACACACGTCAAAATCAAACTCTTCAATAGTGTCCAAAAGGGTATAAGTCTGTAACTGGTTTCTGCTGGCGAATTTCCCTTTTTGTTCCGTAAGATGTTTTCTTTTAATGGTATCTTCCACTTTCCGCACGATTAATCTTTCATCAATCTTTTCCACTAATTGGTCGCGGAAAGCCAGGGCTTCCGGGAAATTATGCCCTGTATCAATATGAACCAGAGGAAAGGGAAATTTACCCGGCCGGAAAGCTTTCATGGCAAGGTGCACCAGGGTTATAGAGTCTTTCCCTCCGCTGAATAACAGGGCTGGTCTTTCAAACTGCCCGGCTACCTCACGGAAAATATGGATGGATTCCGATTCCAGTTCATTTAAATAATCCCAATTATACGCACTCATTTATCCTGATTTAACTACATATATATAAACCTGACAGTGATTCCAGCATTTTCAAATTTTTACCTTTCTATTCATCAAGGCAAGCCTTTCTATTCATCAAGGCAAGCCTTTCTATTCATCAGGGAAAACTCTTCCATTCATCGGCCCGTCCGGACGATACTGGTTGGACGGGGGCAACGCATTCCCATATTTTATCCATGTACATGAAGCCCGCATTCTTTTTTTGTTTTGTCTTCCCACCACCATCTTCCTGCTCTGAAATCCTCTCCCGGTTTTATAGCTCTGGTACAGGGGGCACAGCCAATACTTACAAAGCCTTTGTCGTGTAAGGGATTGTAAGGAATGTTATGATCGTTAATAAACTTCTTCAATTCTTCATTTGACCAATGCAGCAGAGGGTGATATTTAATAATTCGGTTGGTTTCATCCCATTCAACCTGTGGCATATTATTGCGATTGGCAGATTGTGCAGCACGGATGCCGGTGATCCATACTTTCTTACCTTTCAGCGCTCTTTGCAGAGGTTCTACTTTTCGGATAAAGCAACATTCTTTTCTGTTTTCCACCGATTCGTAAAAACTGTTGGGGCCTTTTTCGGAAACAAGTTTTTGAATGGTTTCCGTATCGGGATAGTAGGCCGCAATGGGCACCTTATACTTTTCCAGGGTCTGACTCCAGGTTGAATAGGTTTCATAAAATAACCGTCCGGTATCCAGCGTAAATACCTTTATATTTATTGCACCCTCATAAATAAGATAATAGATAGCCTGATCTTCCAACCCAAAACTTGTAGAAAAAATTACTTCTTCGGGATATAGTTCTGACAAGGCGCGGAGATTCGGGATAATATCCTGAGATTGCGTAATCTCTACAACTTTTTTTATTTCTTTTTCTGAGGCCGGATACATCATATTATTTACTTTTTAAAAAAGTAAGGATAGCTAAAAGGAATTCTTCCCTCATTTTTGTACAAAATGCACAATTGTAATACCTTCTGTGGCCTATTTTATTTTTGCAACCGTTGTACGATTATCCCACTAAACTGGTAGACAAAGATAGTAAGGAAAAGAATAAGGCTTTCATTTCTCTATGGAATTAATTTTTTGCCTTTTTTATGTTTTTGGTCTTATCTTTGCGCCAGTTCTTAGAAATACTTATCAAGAAAGGCTGAGGGACTGGCCCTTGGAAGCCTTGACAACCTCTTTCATGCTCATTATTAAAAAGTATGAAAAAAGGTGCCAATTCCATTTCCGCTGAAGCGGAGCAGATAAGTCGGATGAAAAGCTAATATTTATCAACTGATCATATTATTGAAGCTCTTCCCGCTGCTGCCGGAGGAGTTTTTTTATGCCTCCCGGTGGAAGATCTCCCAACCTGTTTCTGTATTGCTTCTTGAACGTATCATTTATTTTAACAAACAAAAAATTGGGAATGATGGTAAAGACCTTTATTTTTACTCTCTTGAAAAAACGCATGTTGCCAGTTAAATCACATATCTCATTTAGGTATTTTCCCTCTTGTATGTTTTGTTGTATGCCGTAAGGCATACGATATTCTGTTCAACCTTTCTTAGGTTATTTATCTCTATTCTGTATTTACAATCTTTCATTTGTTTAATTCTATTTTATCATAATTCTATAAAATAATCTTTCATGAGTAATTTACATTTTGAGACTTTACAGGTGCACGCAGGTCAGGAAGTTGACCCAACCACTAAATCCAGGGCAGTGCCAATCTATCAAACCACTTCTTACTTGTTTGATAATACCGATCATGCAGCCAATCTCTTTGGTTTAAGAGAGTTTGGTAATATTTATACCCGTATTATGAATCCTACCACCGATGTTTTTGAAAAACGGGTGGCAGCTTTGGAAGGTGGCGTTGCTGCAGTGGCAACTGCTTCGGGTCAGGCGGCGCAACTTCTGGCTATACATAATATAGTTCAGGCAGGGGAGAATTTTGTTACCAGCTCTTATTTATATGGTGGTACTTATAACCAGTTTAAAGTGGCTTTCAAACGCCTCGGTATTGAAGCCCGATTTGCCGATGTAGACAATTTAGAAACCCTTGAAAAGCAGATAGATGGTAAAACCAGAGCCATTTATCTGGAAACTATTGGGAATCCCAGGCTGAATATCCCGGATTTTGAGAAGATTGCTGTACTTGCTAAGGAATACGATCTTCCTCTGATTGTGGACAACACCTATGGTGCAGCTGGATATCTTTTCCGTCCTTTTGAGTGGGGAGCAAATGTGGTGGTACAAGCTACCACCAAATGGGCAGCAGGCCACGGTACTACCATTGGCGGTATAGTAGTGGATGGAGGAAACTATAACTGGAATAATGGGAAATATCCACAGTTTAGCGAGCCCAGTGAAGGATATCATGGAATGAATTTTTGGGAAACTTTTGGAGAAGGAAACAAGCTGGGTTTACCCAATATTGCGTTTGCGATCCGGGCAAGGGTGGAAGGATTAAGAGATTTAGGAGTTTGTCAGAGTCCGTTCAACGCCTTTTTAGGATTGGTAGGATTGGAAACCCTTTCCCTCCGTATGGAGCGCCATGTACAGAATACGCTGGAACTGGCAAAATGGCTGGAGTCTCATCCCCTGGTTGAATTTGTATGGTATCCCGGACTCGAAAGCAGCCCTTATCATGAACGCGCGAAAAAATATCTGAAAAGAGGTTTTGGCGGTATCCTGAATTTTGGAATTAAAGGCGGAAAGGAAAATGGAACCAAATTTATTAATTCCCTGAAGTTAGTCAGTCATCTTGCTAATATGGGAGATTCCAAAACCCTGGCTATTCATCCGGCTTCTACTACCCACGAGCAGTTAACAGATGAAGAGCAGAAATCGGCGGGGGTTCTGCCTAATCTGCTAAGAATCAGTGTGGGTACCGAACATATAGATGATATAAAAGCCGATTTTGAGCAAGCCTTCGATAAGGTGTTTGCTTCAAAAGCGGTTTCAAAATAATCCGAGAATGAAACGTGGAGTCTTTTTCTTCACGTTTCCTTTTTCTATATTTTATTTTTTCCCCTTATGTTAAGTGGATGTTGCTGCAAGCTTCTTATACGAAAAAGTTGTCCTGGTCGTCCATTTCAAATAAAAAATTGGGATTACGAAAAGTAAAGCAGAGAATATGTCTACGCATGTGTATACAAATAACGAATCTTTTACACTGGAAAGTGGCAGAACTATTTCCCAGTATCATTTAGCGTATACTACTTTAGGTCGTCTTAATGCCAGGAAAGATAATGTAATATGGGTTTTTCATGCACTTACCGCCAATAGCAATCCGGCAGACTGGTGGCCGGGATTGGTGGGAGAAGGAAAGTTTTTTGATCCCGCAACCTGGTTTATTATTTGTGTTAACATGCCGGGAAGTTGTTATGGAAGTATTGGTCCGCTGGAGATCAATCCCGAAACGAATGAACGCTGGTATCATGATTTCCCGCTGTTTACCACAAGAGACATGGTACGTACCTATTGTTCTCTGCGCAAGCATTTGGGGGTTGAAAAGATTCAGGTGGGTATAGGTGGTTCTATGGGAGGACAGCAGCTATTGGAATGGGCAATAGAAGAGCCTGGGCTATTTGAGCATATTGTTGCTATGGCTACAAATGCTCAGCATTCTCCATGGGGGATAGCTTTCAATGCATCGCAGCGGATGTGTATTGAGGCAGATGCTACCTGGAAAGAAAATCAGCCGGAAGCCGGATTACAGGGCATGAAGGCAGCCAGAAGCGTAGCCCTGCTCAGTTATCGCAACAACACCACCTATAATTTTACCCAGCCGAGAGATAAAAAAACAGCTTGGCCGGTTTCACATCCTTTTGGCGGAGACGCTGCGGAGAGTTACCAGCGCTACCAGGGTGAAAAACTGGCAAAACGTTTTAATGCTTTCAGTTATTATCGGCTCAGTCAGGCGATGGACGCTCATGATGTGGGCAGGGGAAGAAATTCTGTTGAAGAGGCTTTGTCGCGAATACAGGCAAAAGCCCTGGTTATTGGCATCACTAACGATTTGCTTTTTCCACCGGAAGAACAGCAGAGAATTGCAGATCATATCCCCGATGCAGAATATCAATTGATAGAATCATCCTATGGGCACGATGGTTTTCTGCTTGAGTATGAAAAATTAGAAAAGTTGTTAAGACCCTTTCTGAAAGAGGGAAAAGTGAGTTATTTGAAAATTGTAAATCAGTAAACGTATGAATACCCGGCGGTTGATTATTGGTTTGTTTGGTTTTGGTGTAGTAGGTGAAGGACTGTATAAGGTGCTGGAGCAGACTCCCTCTCTAAGCGCTACTATTAAGAGGGTTTGTATTAAAAATCCCGGAAAGAAAAGAAATGCACCGGAGTCTTTGTTTACTACAGACAGAGATGAACTGCTGAACGATCCTGAGATCAATGTAATTGTGGAAGTGATCAATGAATCGGAGCCGGCTTTTGAAATTGTGTCTACTGCTCTGAAGAACGGTAAAGCGGTGGTAAGCGCCAGCAAAAAAATGATTGCAGAACACCTTCCGGAAATTCTGGAACTTCAGCGAAAATATAAGCAGTCGTTTTTGTGTGAGTCGGCTGCATGTGCTTCCATTCCGGTCATTCGAAATCTGGAGGAATATTATGATAATGACCTTTTACATTCTATACGCGCCATCGTAAACGGGTCTACCAATTTTATTCTTACCCGTATGTTTGAAGACAAACTGGATTTTAAACAGGCGGTGATCCTGGCGCAGCAATTAGGATTTGCAGAAGCGGATCCATCTCTTGATGTAGATGGCTGGGATGCAGTGAATAAATGGACTTTTCTGCTTACTCATGCTTATGGCATTGTAGAGCAAACAAAGAATATCGTGTTCAATGGCATACAAAACATAAATTTATCTGACGCCGTGGTGGCTAGAGAAAAGAATTTTGAAATAAAACTGGTAGCCCAGGCAAAAAAACTGAATAATGGTAAAGTGGCGGCTTTTGTGTTGCCACAGTTTGTATTGCATGATGATCCACTGGCTTTTGTAAGAAATGAATTTAACGGGGTGGTTATTGAAAGTAGTTTTGCAGACAAGCAATTTTTTTATGGGAAAGGCGCCGGCAGTTTTCCCACTGCGTCTGCAGTATTGAGCGATATTTCCGCACTTCGGTATGATTATCGCTACGAGTATAAAAAATTGTATTATCATACCCCGCCTGTGCTCACCAGTGATTTTTATGTGAGGGCGTACCTGAGCTTCGATGATTGGAAAAATATTCCACGCGAAAAATTTGAATGGATTGAAGAATGGCATGCCGGCGACCGGAAGTACCTTTCGGGTGTACTCTATTTTGAACATCTGAAAAACGATTCCTGGTGGAAGGAAAACCAGGTGTCGCTGATATTAATGCCAGACGCAATTATTGAGGATATTGAAATTCGAAAGCTTAAGAAAAAGAGCCTGGAATTAGCGGGGATTTTAGATTAGCCGGTTTTGAAGCAATAGGGAAGAAGAACGATGTTTTTAGGGATGTGACCTTCGAATTGGCTTTTGGTTTAACCCTTTATCAGGGGAAGAACCAAAAGGTCTTTACTGTTTATCAATACTTCCAGGGTGTAATTTCCAGCAGTCATCTTTCCTGTACCTTCAAGTTCAAAAGTGTTGATACCCTCATTGCCGGTACTACCTTTTTTTATGATCTCCCTGCCTTTGTCGTCTGTTATTTTTATCGAGATATAGGCTCGGCTTTTCAATTGTACGTTAATATGCAAGTCCTGAAAAGATGTATTAGGCGTAACGCAAACCATCTCCACATTTTTTGACTTGTAAAGTTGTACTACCATTGTTTTGGAGTAGCTGATGCGGCCCTGATTGTCCGCAATCTTCAAACGATAATAATTGGTATAACGCAAGGGGCTTTCATCCGGAAATTCGAATTCACCTAATTGTTTATTGTCTGAAAAGCTGGCAATGCTGTTGTATCGCTTGCCATTACTACTCCTTTCAACAATAATATTATAACAACAATTGCTCTTAACCTTACAATAAAGATCAACCTTTTTATTATTAGTGGATTTTCCAAGAAAACTAATTACTTCCACAGCAGGATGAGTATCCATCTCTTCATTGGTTTTGACATCTTTCTTCCCTCCTTCTGCAATAATTTGTGAAGGTATAAGTGTAAATAATAACCAGAAACAGATGAAAAATAAACTGTAATGAAAAATGCGTTTCATGATCTCTTGTTTAAGTTGATAAATGAGCATTGGTTACGGGAATCTTTAGGTAGCCGGTTTTACTCAAAGGAAATAGAGATCAATGGATTCCGGGTATGAGATTAAAAGAGATACTTAAAAGTCTGGTTCACCCTCTCAGGAGAACATAGAGTTATAAATTATAGCGAAGTGAAATTTTTAATTAAAGGCCCCTTCGACAAGGGGCCTTTTTCCGATTAGGAATTTCACAACCTCTATAAACTCTTTTTGAATATTGTATTATTTAACAGGTGAAACCGTTTTGCTGAAAGCAAATTCCTCTGTAAGCCCCACCTGTTTTATTCTATATTTTAAATTTTTACTTTCTTTAGCTTTTAAGTTGTCCTTAAACGCATAATCCCTTATTTCACTTTTGTCGTCTAAGGTGAATATTATGCCTATGGTTTTGAAAGCCTTACCTTCTGCACTTCTTTGAATTTCGAATTGCTTAGTGTCATTCCCTGTCAAAGCAGACCAGGTGATGATTACGTTATTATCTTCAAGTGCAGCATTTAGATTTTTGAACTTCACCGGAAAGCTGTTTATCTTTTCCCTGGAAAAAGAAGTATTTCTTGTTTGAGCAAGAAGATGTTCCGTATTTATCCCCGCCTTATGCTGAGCGAACCCAATGTCCGAGGATATAAACAGAAGGAATAATAATGTTTTCATCAAAATCTATGCTTTTAATAATTGCGAAAACTTTAAAGCTATACACTAAAGGTGATCCTTCAGACTGCGGATAATCTCTGGCTTTAGGAAGGAAGCGCTATGGCAGGGGTAATTTTGAATCTGCTGTAGTTGGTGGATTTATAGAAACAAAAGTAGCGCAAGTATCGCAGGAAGTGAAGAATTATTGTGTGTTTTTATTTGATATTTGGTAATAAATGTTAATTCCCCGCATGTGAATAGAGTATTTGAATTGCTTAGTTCACTATTTTTCTCAATGCAGGGATAATGGCAGAGTCGCAATTTTCGTTTTAGAAATTGTTTACAACCGGTCTAATGGGCTTACTATTTTTCCTATTGCAGCTTGTGATATCTGAGCATAACGGAGGGTTGTTTTCAGGTCGTTATGCCCCATTAGCTTTTGAATAAAAGAGATATCGGTGCCAAATTCCAGCAGATGGGTGGCATAGCTGTGGCGCAAGCCATGAATGCCGATGGCTTTGTTGATTTTGGCCTTTTTCAAGGCTGTTTTAAATACTGCCTGCACGCTTCGTGTAGAATACTGACCGCCATACTGACCTTCGAATAGATACTTACGAGGTTTGTAGGTTTTATAATACGAACGAAGTGCGTCCAGCGTTGCATGTGGGAGATTAACATACCGGTCTTTTTTACCCTTTGACGCTTCGATAAGCACCTGCATCCGGTTGCTGTCTATATCTGTAATCTTCAAATTAACCACTTCGCTTACCCGCAATCCCATGCCATAGCAAAGCTTTAGCATAAGCAGGTGCTTTGTATTAGTAACTGCCTGAAAGAGTTTTTTGATATCCTGATGACTCAAAGCTTTGGGAACGATAGAAGGTTTTTTTGGCCGTGGAATTTCAGCATAAAAGCGGTCCATTTTCAGCACTTGTTCGAAATAGAATTTGATGGCATTGATCCGGCTGTGAAGCTGGTTATCGGAAATGTTTTGTTCATTTATACAATACAGGAAATAAGCCCGCAGCCGTTCATAGGTTAAGGATTGTATCGGAAAATCTTTAAGTAGATACAATAGCTGGGCGAACTCAATCAGGTAGGTGCGTATGGTGGAGGGACTATAGGATTTTAGCTGCAATTGATTTTTGAGATCGGTAAGTGCAGGAATATTTACGGGAGCTATTCTGTCAAATACCGACTTTCCTATATACTTTTTTGGCAGCTGAAATATTTCCCTGAAATGATGGTTGTCGGGCAGGTACCAACTTTTTTGAGAC
>CAZFGP010000035.1:0-29166 GCA_964518685.1 uncultured Terrimonas sp. | reverse complement strand
ATCTGCAGCAGACCAGGCAAAAGCTGTAGCGAAAGAAATTGTGGAAGCAAATACGGATAACGAAATGATAACGGCTGTTAAAGAATCTTTAGAAAAGAATGAGTTGGTAAAAAATCTCTCCAAAAGACTTGGAGATTTTACTAAAGATGAGAGGAGAATGATTCTTGATGGCGCTGTAACGTTCAGGACTTTCTGCGCCAACTGTCATGGTAACGAAGGCAAAGGGATAATAACCAGCGGACAGAGTATGACAGCGCCTGCCTTAACCGATGCAAAATTTGTAAAATTGTCGGAGAAGGATAATGCAATCAGGATCCTTCTAAATGGATTGAAAGGACCTGTTGACGGAAAAACTTATTCCAGTGAAATGCCGGCAATGAACGATAACAACGATTGGTGGATATCTTCCGTACTGAGTTATGTACGCTGGGCTTTCAATGATGAGAAGAATAATGGGAAAAAGGTGGTGATCTCCAGAGAGGAAGTTCGTAAACTGAGAGAGGAATACAAAGACAGAAAAATGCCCTGGACAGAGAGTGAATTGTTGAAGAAATGAGAATGCGTATATTGCCTTCATAGTTGCCTGGATTAATAAGCATTATATTATTCTAAAATTTTTTTGCATGGTTTGTGCAGGATCATCCTTCGTATGCGTATCCATCCGTAAAAACGAGAGTATACTCTTTTTCGCTGTAACGATAATTCTTCTGTTCTTGCTGTCCGGGTGTAATCAACTGAACAGGCAGGAATATGCAAAGGAAAAATCCCTTATTGAAGTTGTTGATCAAACTCCATCGGGAACCATCAAAATCTTACCGGGTTTTTATGTGGAGCTTTTATATGAGGCGCCGCGAAAAACACAAGGCACCTGGGTGAGCCTGACTATGGACGATCAAGGGGTTATGTATGCATCGGATGAATATCAGCAGGGACTGTACAAAATTGAAGTGCAAAAAAACGATACAGGTCAAACTCAAGTGCAGGTTTCAAAGATAGTATTACCAGCCACAGGAGCCCAGGGGCTGGCATGGTTCCGGAAAAGTTTATACGCCAATGTAAACGGGAGTGGATTGTTCCGCATGTCATCTGGAAATAAAGACAACTTTTTGGATGAGATGAAATTTCTGGGAGGTCCTCAAAGCGCCAGCGATCATGGTAATCATGCCCTGGTGCCGGTACCCGATGGCAGCGGTCTTTATGTAGTGAATGGAAACCATACGCCGCTGCCTGAAAAATACAGCAGTCGTGTACTTAACTGGAAGGAAGATATTCTACTGACCCGTCAATGGGATGCCAATGGTCATGCGATGGGCATTTTAGCTCCCGGTGGTTATGTTGCACAAATAGATCCGGATGCACGCCGTTGGGATATTCTGAGTGTAGGATACCGTAATACCTATGATATCGCAATTCAACCTGATGGTGAGATATTTACCTTTGACTCTGATATGGAATGGGATATGGGATTGCCCTGGTATCGTCCTACCCGCATTTTGCACGTAGTGAGCGGCAGTGATTATGGCTGGCGCAGTGGGAGTGGTAAATGGAAAGATTTTTATGAAGACAGTCATCCATCGGTATTGGATGTTGGCCCTGCCTCACCTACAGGAGTATTGTTTGGTACAGGAGCGCGGTTTCCCGAAAAATATCAGAAAGCGTTATTTGCTTTGGACTGGACCTATGGAACTATTTATGCTATTCACCTAAAACCCAATGGAGCCAGCTATTCTGCTACGGCTGAGGAGTTTTTATCAGGACAGCCTTTGGCGGTAGTGGATGCGGTGATTGGAAAAGACGGGGCAATGTATTTTATTACGGGAGGTTGGGGGAATGATACGCAATTATATAGGGTAAGCTACACCGGTACATCTTCAACTGATCCCGTGCCCAATAAAGAAGATCCGGAAGGATTATCCTCCCGCCGGATCAGACGAAAGTTGGAAAGTTTTAATGGACATCGCAGCGCTAACGCTGTATCCATAGCCTGGCCCTACCTGGCAGATGAAGACCGCTTTATCCGAAACGCTGCCCGGGTGGCTATTGAATTTCAACCTGTATCTTCATGGCTCTCACAATTGAAGAGTGAAACAAGGCCCCAGGCCATCATCACCGGTACCGTAGCGCTGGCAAGAGCAGGCGATTCCATGCATCTGAAAGACGCTTTAGTTCTTCTGGAAAAACTGGATTTTCCCACACTCAGTGAAATACAAAAACTCGGTTATCTGCGTGCTTTGTCGCTTAGTTTTATGCGATTAGGCAGACCGAACCAGGCAGTTGGTCAGCAAATTGCCAACCGTCTGTTAAATTATTTGCCAGATCTGGATGAAAGAATCAATATAGAACTGGTACGGGTATTAATTTATTTGAAAGACAGCCGGGTAATTACCAAAGCTCTGGATCTAATTCAACACAGTAAACCCGCTCCTGCGCCCAATTGGAGGAATACGGTAAAACGAAATAACCAATACGGTGGCTCGGTTCAGCGGATGCTGGATAATCCGCCTCCGGTTAATAAATTAGAGTACCTGTTTATGCTGAGAGATTTAAAAGAGGGTTGGAGCCTTGAACAACGAAAAACATATTTTAGTTTAATTAACGAGAGCGCAAACGCCATGGGAGGAATGAGCTATTGGGGCTTTCTGGAACGCATGCGTGAGGAAGCCCTGATTGGATTGTCTGATGAAGACCGGGTGGCATTGGCCGATATCATTTCCCAACCCATTGCTCAGGCGCTTCCTTTTAAAATCAATCCGGTTGAAGGTCCGGGAAGAAATTGGTCGGTAGAAAATGCTTTTGAGATTGTAAACAAACCGGGCGGGAAAAGAGATTTCGAACAGGGACGTAATGCTTTCTTTGCCATAGGCTGTGCATCCTGCCATCGTTTTGATGGCATGGGAGGAGATATCGGACCTGATCTGAATGCCGTAGCTAATCGTTTTTCTGTTCAAAAGATACTGGAAGATATTATTCATCCCAGTAATAATATTTCCGATTTGTATGGGAGTTTTCAGGTTAAACTGAAGAGTGGGCGAAGTATAGAAGGGTTAGTGGTAAAAGAAGAAGGCTTTACCAAAGTGTATGGCAGAAATCCGGGAAAGGCGCCCGATATTATTCCTTCTTCTGATATTGTATCTATAACACCGGTAGCCATTTCGCAAATGCCTGAAGGGTTGATTAATTCCCTTAATAAAGATGAACTGAGAAGCCTGATTGCCTATCTGCAGTCAGGCGGTAACCGGAATCATGAAGTTTTCAAATAATCAAACGGTGCCCGTTGAAAAAATAATAAATTTGAATTATCAGAGTACTTATAATTCCTAACTTTTGCAACAATGAAATCAATCTTTTTTGCTTCAATACTGTGTTGCTTTTTCACAAAGGCAGAGGCACAAAAAACGGATGTCACCCAGCCTAATATTATTGTAATATTCATGGATGATATGGGTTATGGGGATCCGGGATTTAATATGGGTTTTGGGTATACCACGCCTAATATAGATAAGTTGGCGGCAGAAGGCATGCGTTTCACTAATTTTTATTCTGCACAAGGCACCTGTACGGCATCACGCGCTGGAATTCTTACCGGTTGCTATCCCAACCGCATAGGGATGTATGGCGCCTTCATGCCCTGGGATGCAACAGCCCTTAATCCAAAGGAAGAAACGATTGCGAATGCCCTGAAAAAAGCAGGGTATTCAACGGGCATGGTGGGAAAATGGCATTTGGGTTCTAAACCTCCTTTCCTGCCAACCTATTTTGGCTTTGATAAATATCTGGGATTACCCTATTCCAATGATATGTGGCCTGTGCATTATGATGGGAAAATGATTACCGATACCGGTATTCACAGGTATCGTTATCCAATTTTGCCATTGCTGGAAGGTGATAAGGTTAAGAAGCACATCCGTACGCTGGAAGACCAGGGGCAACTCACACAAACCTATACCCGCTTTGCAACGAAATTTATCAGAGACAATAAACGCCATCCCTTTTTTCTGTATTTCGCACATTCGATGGTGCATGTTCCTATTGCTGCCTCGCCTGATTTTATAGGGAAGAGTGACGCAGGATTATTTGGAGATGTGATGATGGAGGTAGACTGGTCGGTGGGCGAAATTCTTAAAACATTAAAAGAAGAGGGTATAGATAGAAATACATTGGTTCTATTTACTGCCGATAATGGTCCATGGTTGAATTTTGGAAACCACGCTGGAAATACCGCAGGATTAAGAGAAGGGAAAGGAACTTCTTTTGAAGGCGGACAAAGAGAACCCTGTGCTGTACGATGGCCTGCACATATACCTGCAGGAGTAATTTGTAATAAAATTGCTTCCACCATTGATTTGCTCCCCACATTTGCCAGGATAGCAGAGGCCCCCCTGCCCAAACAGAAAATTGACGGGATAAATATTCTTCCTCTTTTGCTGGGAGACCCCAATGCTAATCCGCGAACGGAATTTGTTTATTATTATAACCGGAATGATCTGGAAGCTATTCGTAAAGACCAGTGGAAACTGGTGTTTCCTCACAAGTCAAGAAGTTATGTGGGGCACCTTCCCGGTCGTGACGGTTTCCCCGGGCCAACATCGCAGGCGGATGTGCCTCTTGGTTTATACGATCTGAGTACAGATCCCGGAGAATCGAGAGATGTAAAAGAACAACATCCGGAAATAGTAAAACAACTTGAGATATTGGCAGATCAATACCGGCAGGATATGGGCGATAATTTAACAAAAATTGAAGGTACAGGACGCAGACCAGCAGGTGTTTGTATGGAATGTAAAGAAAATTACAGGAAACCGTAAATTCCGGGTAAATTAATATTTTGATTGGGAGGTCAACCATTGCATTTCTTAGGAATTTGATCAGCAAATAGAGGTTGAAGACAAATTGAATGTAAATGGTTAACCGGAACTTCTATCTTAAAACTTCCATTAATTTTTTCTTCAGTTCTTCGCCGAAGAGATTTCGTCCGATTATAGTACCTTCTTTATCCAATAAATAGCTGGTTGGAGTAACCCAAACGCCATATTCCTGCATTACTTTATTGCTTAAACCCGTTAAATCAGAAACCTGATACCAATCCAGATGATCCTTTTTTACGGCTTTAATCCAGGCTTTCTTATCATGATCTAATGACACGCCTACAATGGTAAAATCATTATTTTTAAATTTGTTATAGGTTTTTACAAGATGGGGATTGTCTTTCCGGCAGGGTCCACACCAACTGGCCCAAAAATTTATCAGTACAAACTTCCCCCGGAGCGAGCTGAGTGTAAACAGGTCTCCGTTCATATCCGGTTGTGAAAAATCAGGTGCTGATTTTCCAATTGCCAGTCTCTCTGCAATATCGAGATGTTCTCTGATGGTTTTCCCATACGAGGATTGCCTGACTTTAAGGTCCAGAGTAGTATACAAATCGGTTAAAAGATTGACTTCCGGATTCCAAAGAAAATTTGAAACAATAACCCGGGCAGAAACGATGGACAGGGGATGCCCCTTAATAAATGCGATTACTTCTCTTTTTTTCAAACTGTCCAGTGTGGTCAATTGCTGTAAAATACTTACTGTTTTTTTTTCAGTCCTGTTTTCATTTAAGGAAGAAGAACACTGATTCAATTCCTTGTTTAAGGAGGCCATTTCTCTTTCTATTGGGTTAATCTTATACTGGTACTCAATATATTCATCCTGGGCAGGAGATCCGGTGATCTTTGCATTAAAGAAAGAATCTGTATCAGCAGCTATTTTAATTTCAGCGTTTTCAAGAAAGAACTTCACTGATGCACCGCTTTTTTTCAGAGAAAGGGTAACCAGTTCCGGAGTATCTTTTTTACCGGAGAATAAAAATTTCTGATTCTGAATAGCAGCAGAATCAACGATTGTGTTTCCCTTATTATCAGTATATTTTAAAAATATCCAACCCGAATCCAAACCGGATATTTCTCCGTTAATGGTATAATCATCCCTAATAACCGCTTTCTCCTTTGGAGAAGTGGAGTTACAAGAGCCATAAAGCATTATTGTTAAACAGACAAACAGGAGACGATTGATTTTCATAATAAGGAATTTAGGAGTTGAGATTGCTGAATTTCTCATAAAATGTCTTCTGCTGTAAACGGGTATAGAAGCAATTGTTTGATTTGTGCATCAATCCGTGTACGTACCCAAATATAATATATTTTTTTTTAAGAAGTCGAGCCGCCATCATTATGCGGGAAGAAAAAACTAATTGGAATCTTTTATCCGGGTAAAGGGTTCTTTATCGGCTCCCAACCATTTATATTTGAAAACGGTAGCAGTCTGTTTATTTTTGGAGGTCTTTCCCGGCTGCGCAATATAGAAATCCCCCCCTCCCAGTGGGAGCAGGCCTGTAGACCCCCATTTGAAATGCCATCCTCTTATTGCGGTTGTGCTATCGCTTCTTCCTGCCTGCAGCAGTGATAAAGTTTTAACGCGCATGGTTTTATTATTTGAAATGATTTTTGTTTTTTGGGGCTTCTTATGACCATCAATAACGAACAGGCTATAATTCGGAAACCTGGATTTGGTTCCGGGATAAACGGCTGCATAGAAGTTGCCTGTATAATTGTCGTATTCCAGGTTTTGAATACCGTAAGTGCTATTTCCTGTTTTTACAAAATACTTTCCTGTAGGTTTCGAGGGACCAGAATGATGCAATTTTTCCTGAATAAGCTGGCGACCAAGATTCTGCCAATCAGTAATATCATATTCCAGGATCACCTGATAATCATTATCATTCCTGGTGGTGTCTCCATAAATGCCATAAGCAACATAAAGATGTTTTTTTTGATCGTTTCCTGGGTTTATGGATGGAGCAAGGGTGACCCCATCTATTCCTGAGCAACCAAACCGGTGCTGTATTATCCTGCTGCCTTCTTTCACTTCAGCTTTATAGTCATCAACCACTTCTTTGAGATAGATTGTTTTTAAAACCTTCTCTTCTCCTGCATCCATGGCTTGTTTGGTTATTAATGATCCGTCAAACAGCGCGATATAAAATCCAACATCATTATTATCCTCCACACCCAGTGTTTTTCTTATACCTTTGCCTACTGCATCATTTTTATATTCCAGTGATCCATAAATGATATTGGTCTCTGGATCAAAGGTCAGGTCGCCTAAATGCCCCACCAGTCCGGTTACACTCCCAATGAGGTTGCCCCTTAAATCCATCTTAACCAGTTTGTCTGTAAATGAAAAATACAGGTAGCCATTTTGGTGGTCAACTGCTATACCCTGAACATGAAAATTACCTTGCGCACCAGATGAAATGCTGTCTGGAAGATCTGATGCGGTATAGGGTTGGGAATAACTTTTAGAAAAGGAGAGTACAACAAGATAGGTTGAAAGAAGAAGTTTGTGCATTGAAAAAGTTTTTGTCCGTATATTATTATTACCGGTGAACAGGATTGATTATTTTCAGGTTTTAAGACTGAGATATGAAAATAGGAAAAGTTGTCTTTATTTGTTTATTGTGCTTTAATTTTTCAAGCACTAAAGCAATCGCATCGCGTTATAATAAATTAATATTGGTGCTTTCGGATTCCACTTCTCAGATGGAACGCAATATTGCTGGGTTACTTAAGCATCGCCTGTCAGAAAGCACTTCCATTTCAGTTACCGTGATAACCTCGGGGGCTTACCATTCTGTCCTACCAAATCAACCGGCTACACTTGTTCTCTATATGGGAATCTCCGGTAAAAACTCCCGGTTAAATTCAATTCTGGAGGATTGGAGAATCACTCCGGTTAGTGCGATTAATCCCGGTCAGGAAGGTTTTCTTTTGAAAATTGAATCAGGTGAAGGAATGGAAGCTGGAAGAGGGGTATTAGCGGCTGTGGATAACCGTGGGTTATTGTATGCCGTTGGTGCATTTTTAAGAAATTGCAATTATCAAATGGACGCTATGGTGGTGGATGATGTTCATCAGCGTACAGCCCCAGCTTTTGAGGTTCGTGGTACACAATATGGACAAAGCGGTACAGCGCTCAACAAGGCAAAAGTCCGGCTCTGGAGCAGAAACGAAAGAGAGCGGGCTATCCTCGATCTGGCATTAGCCGGTGCCAATACTTTTTTTCTGGGAAAAGATATTGAAGAAGGAGAGGAAGAATTTAATTTCCTCCGGTCTTTTGATTTGATGACCAGTAGTTTTTATAGCCCGAATGCCGGAGCAGAAAAAGATATTCCGATAGCATGGCAGGCATCAGAATCAATTGGACGTACGAATTATATATGTCCATCGGTACCCGAAGCGTATCAGTATTTATTAGAGGAATGTGAAAAAAAATTCAGAGATAGTCCATCACAGGATTTTATTCAGTTTAAAGGCGGTGATGGTGGCGGATGCGAATGTGACCAATGTAGACCTTACGGAAATATTTTCATTCGGCTATGTGAAGATCTGGCTAAAATTATTCATCGCTATCATCCCCAAACCCGCATTTACTTTACCAATCAGAAGTTTGATAATGAAAGTGATGAAGCCATTCTCAATTATCTTAATGAAAAGCCACGGGAATGGCTTTGGGCCTGGGGCTATGGGCCAGGTTCGGACGCCACCACCTGGCAGCCCGGTCACCGGCAGAATCACCGCATGGATCTTTTCCGCTATCCAGGATTTGGTCCTTATGGCCTGTATCCAAAAGAATTGCTTCACCGGCTTCCCGCCCGTCATAAAATTATATACTTTAATGAAATCACCCATTGGAGATACGCACAGCATGGATATATTCAGATGTATCCACGGGCAGATAAAGAGGGTAACCTTCCACCGCACTGGAGTCACGAAATATACGAACGTCGGCCGGATCAGGCACTCACCATGGTATATGACAGGTTAACTTTTTTTGCATGGCCAAAATACTATCACCGGGTATTTAACGACCTGATGCGCTATGGAATGGGAGATATTACTCATTCCAGCGGCAATCATGACCATTTTAACCAGTGGATGTGGCAAAGATTATTATGGAATCCGCGCATGGAGGTTGCTGAGGTAGTGAGCGAGTATTCAGCTACCTGGTTTGGAAAAGCTGCTGCTCCATTGATGAGCGCTGCCATTTTTCAACTGGAATCAAATTTAGAAGAAAAGAAAAGTGAACCGCTGTGGACAAAAAAAGGAATAGAAGAATATTATCATCTTGTAGAAGAAGCAGGGAAAAAAATTCCACCCCATCTCTTAAAAAGTAACTGGCTCTGGCGGATGTTTAAACAAAAGGGCGCACTCGATTGGTATATCAAATTAGATTTGACACAGCAGGTGCATATACAGCGTCAAATTGAACAATATATCCGAATGCATAAATCCGGAATAGACTGGAATTATCTTTTGGGTTTAATCAATGACGCTAAGAAAAATGAAACGCCACAGATGATTCAACTCAAAAAGGAAGCTATACGACTTGGGGAAGAGAGTGATCAGCTTTTTGGCACCAGGAGTGAAGCTGTCTTTAACCTTGAGCATGATTATATTGGACTGGGATGGATAAAGAGACAGATCGAACGAGCTAAATCTGCGACTACCATTGGGCAACGAGACGAATTATTATCTATGATAACCGATTATGAAGGGAAAGAATCAGGAGCGATTTATGATAATCTGGGCACAGCTAATGATGCGCCCAATGTAGTGAATGGCTATCCCTATGATCACGGACAACCTTACCTGCCGGATATGCTTTGGGAAGCGAATCGTCCCAGTCAGCGTTCAATGCATTACACGCAGGATGAAGAGGATGGGGTACGCTTAAAGTACCGTAATTTAAAATCGGGAAGCGATTATAGATTGCGATTAACCCTTGTTCGCCCGGTATTTCAGGAACGTTATGAGCAGCGTATGAAACAAAAATCGCAATCGGTATATGCCAATGGAAATTTATTGGTTAAGGATCTGGAGCTACCGGAATCCATGAGCGATTTTTTTACATTTTATATTCCTGCATCAATGATAAGGGATGGCGAATTGGAAATTAAGCTGGCGAGAGATGTATCTGTGTTGCCTGACAATCGGGTTTATGTGGAGCAATGGCGCAATACGGGAGGATGGGGTACTTTATTGTCGGAAGCATGGCTGATACCCGTAAAAGAAGGAAAGATTAAGTAGCACCAGGGCTTCATTTAAAACCATTTAGTCCGGGCATGAGACCCTTGCGCCTGGTGTGTGTTATATCTCCCTTTCTAACCTGTGCCGTTTCCCTTCCACTTCCACTTCTATCGCAATCAGATTTTGTCCTGCAATCAGGGTAGCCGGATCCGTTATAAGACGGCAGTCAGGTGCTGTTTTCCCTTTGTAAGGCGTCAGGACAGATACAAATACTGTTGGGGCCTGCCCTTTATACAGCATCTTCGCAGCCGTCCTGCGCTCTCTTTTTCCATAATTCCAGGCATGCCAGCCTGGTTCTCCGAAAAGTTCAACCGGATGTTGGCTATAAAGTTGAATCAACAGGTTGGCATCATCAAAATTAGTGGTAATGCGTTTATTTGTGTTGTCAATATGAACAATACCCGGCGCCATTGGGAAATGCAGTTCAATATCTCCTCTGGTATCGCCAATAGCTTCATCTACGATTACAAAGAAAGGAAATGGACTTCTTTTTTGAGCAAACCAGAAAGACCTGCGATGCAAAAATTTTGAATAAGAATAATTCTCTACACAGAGCTGATCGGTTTCATGATTTGATCCCCATAAACGGTGTATACCATTGATATTTGTATCCTCTCCATTAACGGTAAGGGTTGGGTGTACCTTTGTCTGCCGATGCCAGTCGCGACCCTCTTTATCATGCCCGTAAGTATAATATCCGCTATCCGGCATAAGCCACCGTCCGTATGCATATAATTCAAAAGTACCATTGTCTGCCTGATCATGAGCGGTGATGGCCGGCGGACTGCAATGAACCGCCATATACACCTGTTCGGGACCCCAGCCGTTTCGCATGGCATATATTCCCGCAGCGGTAAAGGCTGCACTTTCGTTTCGCGGCAGTAACTCAGGCTTAAGGTCCGCTAATGCCTGATATTTTGGATCATTGAATACTTTACTTGCTTCTATGAATGTATTATACAAAGGCCAGGTCTTCCGGTCTTTGGAGGTAATATCGCCTCTGCCGGTATCGCCAAACATAGGGAAAGACAAATCGGGTGTGGAAATCCTGAATAGATGTTCCGCCATTGCCTCTACTCTTTTCTGATAATCAGCAGGCATAATACGACCAAGATCACGAACCCTGCCATTAATCTCCACAACATCATTATAGACCCCTAAATGATAACTGCCACACCATTCCCGTTGTACACCGTCTGTGGTGGTTTGTGCAATCAGGTTTTCGTGGGTGATCTTCATGGCTATATCTAACCATCGTTCTCTGTCCTTAAATTCCCGGATAGTGTGCAGCACATTAAAGAATCCTCTTTGTTCGAAAATAGCTTTATTGTGTATTTGTGCCATAGGGATAATCTCTGTTTTCACCTGGTGATCATAGAGCGAAGCCAAAATGATTCCCAAAAACCGGGGAGTGAATGCTTTGGCGTGAATGAACAGTCGAAATGCCCTGCACAGATTAGTAGCACGGATTCCCGTTTGCAAATCCAGCCAGGCATATCCCCGCCACCATCCGCCTTTTGCAACGCCATACACCGGATGATCTTCATTTAAACTCACTTCCAACGGATGCTTTTTGATCCAGTCTGTTGTCAATTCAACAAAAGCACGGGCATAACGTTCATCCATAGTGGCAGCATAGGCATTCGAAAGATCGGTTAACCAATAAAACCGATACATTGCCGCAATCCATTCAATGTCTCCTGCAGGGTCTGAGGGCCAGTTGATGTCGGCGCCATAATTTGCCGGGGGATAGGGTCCCCATTGGAAAATATGATTCTCTATATCGTTTGCTCTTTGTATGAGGTCTGCTTTGTCTTTTGCATTCTCCTTTAACGCAACGGTTTCAGATTTGGGATACAGCGAACGATAATATTTCAATAATGCAGCAAGCGCAGTATCCGGACGTTTCCGTTCCACTGCACTTTTCACCTCCCTTAATCCTGGCAAATTCAGGTCTAATACGGAAAACAATTCACCGGGCTTCAGGGATATTAATTTGGGCAGATCATCTTCGGGGATATCTAATGAAGATACATAATTTGCGGGCACAGCCATAGTTGAATGACCGGATAATGCCAAGCCGGACATGGCTAAGGCCCCTGTTGATAAGAATTTTCTTCGGTTAAAATGCTTGCTCATGTTTTTGTCTTAATAGGAGGTAGGTAAATTCATTTCCGGACACACGTAATGAAAAAATATTTATTTTTTTTTATAGCTAAAGATATGAAGCTATTTCTATTTCATATTATGATAATGCTACTTAATTAATATTAAATTTATCGAAAAGGTTCTTTTTCAGAATCGTAATAATAATTGGAGGGCAATACGTATATTGTTAATTTCTATCTTTTCAAGAAATTAGCAGTGAAATTTAAGACCTTTCTATTGTTGTCTTTTTACCGGAGACCTTCGGCGTCGCGATGGACGTCAGCCTGAAGGATTCCATCAAAAAGGCGCGTATGCTGCAATTTCCAAAGATGATGGCAAGACCTGGACAATCAAAAGCCTGCCAGGTATACAGCCCCACGAAGATGAAAAGATTGCGCTCCGTATGGGTGGAGGAACACTGGGATATTCAGCTGCTTGTCAGGCGCCAAATGGTACTATTCATCTGATAACTTCCATGAAGACTCCGGCGGGACGAGAGCATTATTTTGCGCCTTCTTCCTTTAATTTTTTTACGATGGCTCCCACCTGTTCATCGGGCGCAGAGATCATCGCGGGATACGAGGCATGCGGATACCGGCAGGGAAAATAAGAGTCGCCCAAAAAAGGTTTCTCCTCTCCAAAATTTTTATGACAATAATCCACCTATTTTCGAGGCGCCTGTAACGATACATGTGGTAACGGCGATGGATAATACAAGAAGAAAGGTCGGTTTCTATTTTTCGATATAAATTGTTGGTGAAGAATATTTATGGTTGGTTATAACTGTTAAAACATTCGAATTCCAATTTTATTTCCTGGGCGCCAGATGAACCACTATTTTATTCATTCCTTTCTTTAAGTTCAATCGCAATAAACCTACCTGATCTTCCGCTATTCCCATCAGTTGCGCTCCATCCACTTTTGTAATTTGAAAATTTTTTAAATCATACCAAAAAGCTACTGCATAAGGAATAGCCTTCGGCGCTTTTATATTGATCTCCACTTTATCTAACGGAATATCCTCCCAGGGAACCTCAACTTTTAAATTTGGCTGATCGGTATAGGCTACCTGGTAATAGGCCGGATCATTAAAAGAGCGGTTGTGCACATAATCTCTAAGAAGAATAGGATCAAAGCGGTCTTTTACAAAAGCAAATTGCCCCTCTTTGTCGTAATAAAGTAAAGTTTGCGGCCAGGGGCCTGTTACGCCATTTTCTCTTCCATACCAAAAGGGGATAGCGTTAATGTTGTAATCATCAACCAGCATCAATGCAGGTTCAGTCTCGGTAAAATTATCCTCATAAATCTTTACGGCTTCCGACAGGGTTTTATATTTCACCAAATCCCCATAGCCTTTTACGTGAGCAAAAAATTTATCCAGAACTGCTATAGACTCATCAATCACATCCTGAGGATATACTTTAAAAAGTACACCATCGTATTGCATTTCATGGGATTCCTGTTGTTGTTGAAAGAACACGAATTTGTTGTGACGGATATTACGAATATAGTTGTCGAACAAGGCTTTCAGATAGCCTATATCCTCAGCATTACAGGTCTCCGAACGCAGCACATCATTCGGATCGCTCGAATAAACAGAAGCCCTTCCGGAATGAAGAGCCTTCAACAGGTCGCGCGAAGTCCACTCTAATGAAATAGGGCCCTTACCGGATAAAGCAGGGACTTTATAATTTTCTGCTGAAGTATAGTATAGCCCCCAGGGTGCACCACGATCCGTGATTCCATCTACGCCTTCCTGCTCCCAGCAGGAACCCCATATCCCTTTAACTCCCAGGCTTTGGGCAATAGCCGGCTCTTTCCCGGTATGGTCGGACGACATAATATTTACCGCCGACCAGGGGAATAGAATTTTTAGCGAATCCCGCTGAACGGCAGTTCCCGAAATCATGGCCACGTCATCTCCAAATTCCGTATGCCATTGATTGATCTCCTTCTGCATTAATTTTCCGGTAGTCGCATCCGTTAACCAGGTAACCGGGATTCCATACTTATGCGTCAGATCCGCCAGAATCTTCATTCCCTTAGTCGGAATCCTGACTCCATTGGGCATTTGTTTTGCATGAGCGATCGCGGAAAAGGTGAAAATCAACTCTCCTTTTGAGCCGTCTTGTTCCAGCTCTGATTTCAGATTAGGCAGAAAAGGATCCTGACTCTGCAATGTTTTTGGGTTATCAGTTTTATTGTTCACTTTATCAACTGTCGCCGTTTGGCAGGCACTCATTAAAATGGGTATCATGCCAAATATTAATGCCTCTTTTAAGTGCTTCATGTTTTTTCTTTTGTTCGGAATTAAGGGTATCTTTAATAACTCATTTCTTTTTCGCAACTGAAAACGAATCCGGGTATTTACACTCGTAAACTTTATTGCCGTCAATCTCTCGTATCCAGGTATCAAATGTTCGCTTTCCTTCTTTAAGTACAATCACTCTTGCACCGGGTCCGGGATTAAATTTACTGTTCGTTTTAGCCACTCGTCCGTAAGCTAATGCAATCCCGTAATGTAGGCCAATATAATCGTTGTGATGATCATGTCCGACAAAAGTCCCCATCACATCGCCGCTTTCAACCATTGCTGCAAACATTCCGGAATTTATTAATGGACTGCAAATATCCTCTTCCTTTCCGCCAATTGGTGGATTCGTTTTGTTATTCCATGCATCTTCATATTCGGGAAATGGAATATGAAAAAACGCCAGTGCAGGGTAGGGAATATCGTTGTTTTCTGAAGTGTGTTTTTTACTTTGTTTTCTGTACCAATCAACCTGTGCGTGAGTAAACCATCCCCAACCTCCAATCATTGGTTGCAATGTACTATAATCGTTGGAATCCAAAAAATAAAGCAATGCTGATTTTTTCCCGCCTTTACCATAAACCGGAAGAACAAAATTGGTATATCCCCCGGACTTTTTGTCGTTCTTATTTAAAATGCCCGGTAGTTTTTCAATATAGGCCATAACTTCCTTTCGTGACAACTTATGTTCTGAATCGTGGTTCCCGAAAGCTATGGCATAGGGTATGCCTGCCTTTATAAAGACATCCGTGAGTTTGTTCAGCCCTTTTTCAGGATTATCATCTGTTACGATGTCTCCTGTAATAACCACCAAATCAGGTTTTTCATATTCCAAAATTTGAGGTATCAGTTTTTCATAAACATTTAGATTCCTATTCTTATCCAGTTCAATGTGTGTATCGGTAAACTGTACAATCTTCAATTCACCGGAATCGTTGAAGGTTATTCTTCTATTATTTTGTGCATTCACCGAAGAACCGAGAAAAATAATAGTCAGAAGAAAACAAATCTTTTTCATGCTAAACTTTTGATTCAACGATTTTTTTGATAACCATAATTAAATACACTATAAAATCAGAGTAGGTGAATCTTCGAGAGTCACCTACTTGAAGTTTTGTTAATTTACTTATAACCTGTTATTCAAAAATATTTTACTCTTTATCCCACCACATCCGGGTCATGAAATTATCAGGACCTTGTCTTGAAAGAACTTCCATGAAATTTTTGGCATTAAGCGTTCTCTCACTTTGAGGATAATACAGTCTCCTCGGTATCTGCCCATTAGTAATATTATTGGGGTAATTAACAGGTGTGAGTTTGGGATACCCGGTTCTGCGCCAATTGGCCCAGGTCTCAGAACCATTCAAAAAAGTAGCCGCCCAATACTGCGTATTTATTTGTTCAATTGCGTCATCAAAATTTAGTGCACCGGCAAAAGGATAATTATCCAAATAGGTATCAATTTCCGCATCTTGAATAGTTGCCAGCGCATCATACTGACTGAGCATTTTCATTGCACCTCTTACCCCATTATTATATAACTTCTCTGCATCTGCCTGTATCCAGCCTCTTACCGCAGCTTCCGACAATAAGAGCTGTGTTTCTGCGTAAGAAACGAGCATTTTAATTCCATCCATTTTAGCATATACCCCCCTTCTTATTCCGGAATACTGATTTTGAGCCCCTGGTGCATCAGGATCATAATCAGGCTCATTCACAACTGTACGGATTGTTAATCCATTTCGCATGCCCTTTTGAATGGTGTGATCCAGATTTTCTGTTGTTACATCATACGGATTACTATATACACCAACAGTATATTGAAACCTGGGATCCTGATGCGACTTAAGGAAATCAAAAAAAGTACTGCTAATCTTGGGTGCAGGGGGATTATCAATTAATATACTTTTATTGAATTGATGCGTTAGTATACCAACTGTACCGGTTTTGTCGGTAAATTTTATGAATAGATTGTCGTCGTTCCCATCAAACACTCCTTTGGAATACGCTTTTTTGACCCATAATTCCGCGGTCGCGGGCTGAACTTTAGATAACCGCATCCCCAGGCGGAGCATTAAAGAATTTCCTAATTTCTTCCATTTTTCCAAGTTCCCTTTATACACAATATCATAGTTGCCAAAATTTGCTTCATTAACATTTATCTTATTCACAGCATCGTCTAATTCAGTGAGCATATTTAAATAAATATCCTCCTGTTTATCATATATAGGTTTACCTATTTGTTTATAATATGCAAGTCCGGCTTCGGAATAGGGAATTTCTCCATAGGTATCCGTCAAGCGCTGAAAAATCAAAACTTTCCATATCCTCCCCATTTGATGCAGGTTAAGGTATTTATCATTTTCTAAGGTAGTTTGAATGATATCCTCTATTAATTTAACGGTACCATTGCCTGCACTAAACTGGCTATTCCAAAGCATGTCATTATGACCGTCGTGATAGAAATATTTATCGCCTTCTGCCCAACTACTCCCCGATTCTCCTATGGAGGAAAAATGCTGCATCATAGTAGATCCGTAAAAATTATCTACTTCATGATCATAAGTGATCATAATCTGAGACGTTGGTAATAAATAGGCCGGATTGAAATCTTCCTTTGAAACAGAATTCGGATCAATATTTAACCGCTCAAAATCTTTGTCGCAACTGGTGCTAATTAAAACCAGCACCGACAAAAAAAAGATCTTTATATTTTTATTTAAATTTTGCATGGGTAAAACTTTTAGAATTTTATATTAAAATGAACTCCTATGTGCCTTAGGGGTGGCAATGAACTTCCTTCCAAACCCTGTACATTGTTTGAAAAGGAATTTGTCTCCGGATCAATCCCCGGCGTATGCCTCATTAAGATTCCTAATTCCCTGGCTGCGAGAGTTATACTGGCTTCCCTAACCCATTTGATACTTTGAATGATATGTTGAGAAAAAGTATAGGTCAAACCGATATTCCTTAGTTTTATAAAACTTGCATCAAAAACAAAATCATTTAATGCATCACGTCGGGCCTGAGCCACATCTCTGTTGCTTACTCTTTCTTTGGTAACCAAAATTGTATTTACCTGACCATCTTCGGTAACTCCTGGAAGCACTATACCGTTTTCCCTCCCAGGCAATGTTGACTTATGCAACCCTCTATGACTTAATTGATTGTGTGTATCTGAATATATCTTTGCACCAAATTTCCCATCAATTAAAACCGATAATGACAAATTCTTATATCGAAAGTTATTAGTTATACCCCCAATATATTTATGAATACCTGAACCCCAGGTTATAACCTCATCAGAAAGTATGGGAAGACCGTTTGCAGCTATTATATCCTGTCCCTTATCATTTTTCAAAATATACCTGCCTGCTATTTGAGAAAATTCCATGCCTGCTATTTGTTTTATATAGGCATCACTCATTCTTGCCACTACCAATTCATCAGATTCATCTGAAATCTTTAACACTTTTGATTTGTTATAAGCACCATTAAACGATACATCCCAACTGAAACTATGGGTTTTTACCGGTGTTCCGTAAAGTAAAACCTCAAGTCCTCTGTTTCTGATTTTGCCCACATTAACCCAGGAGCCGGAATACCCTGAAGTTGAAGAAATGGATTCCTGTGTTATATCATCACTCGTTAATTTATTATAGAAAGCAATATCTAAGCCGAGTCTGTTATTTAATAGCTTAACTTCACCACCTATTTCAAACTCATCTACCCTTAGTGGTCGGATATTGGCATTAGGAACCACCAATTGTCCAATAGTACCTAATGGAATTCCATTATATAAATTCCCTACAAAACCGTAAGTCAGGTGTAGTTGATAAGGATCGGTGTCTCCTCCTACGGAAGCATAGGACGCTCTAAGTTTACCAAAATTTATAAAATCGGGGAGATTAAACAACTCCGAGAAAACAAAACTCCCACCGACTGAAGGATAAAAATAATTATTGGAATTGGGGTTCAGGGTAGAGTACCAGTCATTTCTCCCGGTAACATTGATAAAAAGATAGTTCCGGTAGTCAAATTCAGCGGTGCCAAAAACGGAGTTTATCTTTCTCTGATATCCTCCAAGAGTAACCACTCTTTCTTTGGTATTATTAATGGCATGAAATTGAGGAACCTGAAATCCGTCACCACGCATATTAACGATGTCATTCTTCTGAGACATTAGATTACCACCTACACTTAAATTGAAGGAAAGGTCGCTATTGATTTTCCTGTTGGCGCTTATCAGTAATTCAAAGTTTCTTTCCCAGAACTTTCTATCCTGTTGTTCAATATATCCGTTTAATGCAAAAGCCGTTCCATCGGGGATAATATTATCATATCCAAAGGTGTAAAAATCCTGAGCCACTCTTCCCCGGATAAAAAGCCAGCTTAATAGGTCCCATTTCGCTGTCAGTCCGGTAATAAAACGATCCTTGTACGAATGATTACTCATCCTGTTCAAAGTGAAATAGGGATTTGTGGCATTTTTATCCTCACCTACTCCCACTTCATTAAAATTTTCATCATACCCAGGCGCTAATTCCGCTGGTCCCATGTTATTTGTTACCATTAAGGCCACCTGCGGCAAGCCTCCTCTTCCATCCTGGAAATAGCGATTTCGGACACCCTCATTCATATAATCCGCGCTAACATTAAATTCCAGGTTCTTTAAAATCTTTCTGCTGGTATTTAAGCTAATGTTTCTTCGCTTCATATTGAATTTCTGTATGATGCCATCACTTTTCATCTCTGTGAACCCTAGGCGAAATGATCCTTCGGATCCGCTACTCGTAAAAGCTATAGTATTTGCGGTGGTAAATCCGGTAGAATACAAATCATCCATCAATTCATCTTTTTTATAGCTGTAAGGCCGCTCTACCCCATCCCACTGAATGGTCATTTTGCCATCCAATTTTTCGCCCCAATGTCTTTGATTGTATTTTCTTGCTGCCTCTATAGTACTGGGTCTGAAACCACCTATTCCCTGCCCGTATTCACTTTGCATGATCTCATCCCAGATAAAATAAGGTTTCTCCCAGGTATTGTGGGTCGTTAATTCAACACCGAAGCCTTTCCTGCCACCCCCCGATTTGGTGGTGATTATGATGGCACCATTTTTTGCACGTGATCCATATAGAGCAGCAGCTGTAGCCCCTTTCAATACACTAATCTCTTCAATGTCAGCAGCGTTTAAACTCGATATATTATCTCCCCAATCCGGCTTTGCAGTTCCCGTTTGTCCAAATTGTGAATTGTCCATTGGGATACCATTGATTATATATAAGGGTTGGTTATTACCCACAATTGAAGTATTTCCGCGTATTGTTACTCTTGCCGATCCGGCAGGATTAGACGTATTTCCTCCTATATTCAGACCTGCAACTTTGCCTACTAAAGAATTCATGAAGTTTTCCTCCCGAATGGTAGAAAATTCTTTCTCATCCACTTTTGTTACAGAATATCCCAATGCTTTCATTTCCTTCTTTATTCCCAATGCTGTAACTACCACCTCATCCAAACCGCCGGTGTCCGCTTGAAGGATAATATTAATTGTAGTACCTGTAACAGTACTTTCCTTTGCAATAAATCCCACCATAGTGAACACTAAAAATTTGTCGTTGTCTCCAACTGAGATAGAATAGTATCCATTTTCGTTAGTGGCGGCTCCTTTTGAAGTTCCCTTAACGATTACGGATACCCCTGCCAGAGGGTTGCCATTTTCGTCTGTTACCCTTCCGGTGATCACCCGGTCCTGCTTTTGCTGTTCTGATAAATTATCGGCTTCGGGCGAAGGGGCATCAGGCGTTTTTTCAGACGCTGCTACAAGCACTATAGTTTCATTTTCCAGTAACCAGGTAACAGGTAAACCACTGACTAACTGATCCATCGCCTTCTGTAAGGGCAGGTTTTGGATATCCAGGTTTTTACGAAAATTAGCCAGGTCTTTCCCCTTCAAAAAATAGGTAACCCCTGTTTGTTTCTTAATGATTTTCATCGCTTTAAGAATGGTAATATTCTCCCCTCTGAGCGTTATGCTCTGGGCTTTGCCGTCATTTGAAAAAGAAACGGAAATATTTAAGAATACTAAAAAAACAGAAAGCTTGAACATAATCAGCAAACGTTTTTGATTTGACCACGAGGATGCACTGTTGATCATTTTACTTTTATACATAAATTTGCAATGTTTAAGGCTTATTATAATAATTTGTTACAATCATTCGCGCGTAACGATTTTATGGTGAGTAATAAACTTTCGGCCAATAGGTGGTGCAACACTTATTGGTCTTTTTGTTTTTCATCCACTTAAAATAAATACCATTGTACTTACAAAGAGTTCAATTTTCATAATTCAAATTTTGGGACTATCTCAAGACAACCAAACGGTTCACATTCCCTATTCTTTCCATTCTGAAATGAATGCCGCCGGTTTCCAATATTTTAATAACATCACTCAGATTTTTATTTCTGCTGATGCTGCCATAAATAAAGGTGGATGCAAACTCCTCATCATAAACAATATCAAAATTGTACCACCTGCTAAGGGTATTCAAGGCATCCTTAAGTTCAGTTTCTTCAAAGAAAAATTCTCCATTTTTCCATGCCAATATTTCATTAACATTAACCTCATTTAGCTTCTTAATATTTTTCACTTTTACGTTCATTCTTGCCTGCTGTCCGGGAACAATATTCACCGTATCCTTCTCATTTGACACTTCAACTTTCCCTTCCAGAAGGGTTGTTTGATAAATGGGATCATTGCTATAGGCTTTCACATTGAAATGTGTTCCTAAAACCTTTATATCCATATCTCCCGCATGTACAAAAAAAGGATGAGTAGCATCAGAGGTTACCTCAAAATATCCTTCTCCTGTCAGCTCCACTCTTCGCTGTCCTCCCGCAAAAACAGCCGGGAACCTAAGGGTGGTCATAGCGTTCAGCCACACCTTTGTGCCATCGCTTAATTCCAATTGATAAACGCCCCCTGCCGGTGTAGAAATAACATTGTACAATACTTGTTCTGATCCGCTGCTCTTAGTGCCGTTACCCTTATACGATAATTGACCATCAGCCAGCTTTATAACAGTTGCAGATCCCTGGGTGGTAAGGTCTCCATTATTTGCAGAATCCAGTATTACCTGTGTTCCATCAAACAATGTGAGCGTAGCTCTTTCTCTGCCCGGTTTCAAATCCGATATTACTAATGGTGTTACAGCCTCGTTGATATTTTCTTTAACTGCGGAAACTCTAAGAGACCAATAACCTAAGACTAATATGAGCACGGTAGCAGCCGCAGCCGCCATCCCCATTTTCCAGAATCTATTTCTTTTCTTATGAATAAAGCCATACGGCTCTTCTTCAATTTCCTTTTCTTTATCGCTATCCAGGATGACTTTTAATATCCTTTGTGATTTCTCTTCGCTCAAAGCCTCATCCGGGAAATAAGACTCCCATACTTTCATAAGACAATTTTTCCATACTTCATCCTGCATGGTTTCTAACCCTGATGCCATCTCCTGAATTTCATCAGATGTGGCACAACGATTGAAAAACCGATGAAGCAAATATGCTATCCTGTCTCCGTCCATATATTATTCTTCTTCTATTACATTTAGACAATTGGGATAACGAAACCTCCCAGCTGAAGCCACAATAATTTTTAATGCTTTGTCAAAAAGCCTAAACGAAGACAAATGAAAGAAGGAAATCTCCCGGTATAAATCAGGTTATTTTTAAGAAGTGGAATAAAAGTAGCGCTATGTATGGTACGGCAAGCAAGGTTATAATATAATAATGACTCATCTTTTTCTGTATGGTCTTTAGGGCTTGCGTCAAATGGTTTTTCACTGTAGAAGAGGATATTTGTAATAGATCAGCGATTTCTTCATGCCTTAACCCCATTTCTCTTTTAAGCACAAAGATATCCTTTTGACGAGAGGGCAATTCTGCCACAACTTTTTCTAAGGCTTTTTTAGTATCGTTATAGACCAGTTGCCGGTCAGGATTTGTTAAAACAGAAGGGTCTTCACCTTTCATCTTAATCAGGATTGACTTTCCTTTGGCAGCTCTCTTCAATAAGTTTAAAACATGATTCTGAGACATTCTAAATACATAAGCATTAAAGTTCTCAATTTCCATAAGTCGTTCCCGCTGCACCCAGATTTTTAGAAATACATCCTGAACCACATCTTCTGCAGTTTCCTTCGAACCTGATAAAACGAATATAAAAGAGTATAGTTTATCTTTAAAGGTATTATACAGTTGCTTAAAGGCTTCCTGATCTCCTTGCGCCACCTGGTTTAATAAATACCTTTCATGATCTGTAGAAGGAGGGTTCAAAACAGTTATTTTATCCACTAAAATAAAAAACTAATTGACATTTTCAAAAAATCATATAAAAACGACCTTCATCCTAAGCCTTCTCAGAAAGAACTCTATTCGGAAAGCAACTCTAAGATTCTTTTTCGATTCTTTCTAAAAGCCAAAATGTCTGTGTTATATCTTTGAACGCCTTGTATTATATCACCACAAATTTCTCTGGCTTTTTCCGGATTTTTCTTAGACAGCATCTGTAATAGCTCATAGTCTATTATCCCATCCCTCTGCGCATCAAATCGAATTGAACTGTATAATTTATTATAACCAGGATATACAAGATAACTATCTCCCGCCGGCCAATCCGTATTGAGTTGAACGGTTTCATAGAAAGGGTGATCATTCCAATAGTTAAATCCCCAGTGTAAATAGCCCTTTATCTGATATTAGAACATATATGCCTAATCAGGAGAAATCAAACTTATAGTGTCCGTGCTCCATACTGTATTGAGTGAGACTCAACGGTCACGGGATAAATCTGAATTGTAAACTCCCTTTCTTCTCTGATTTCTCTTTTTCCATTTTTATTATTAAGCAGGGAAATGTATTCATGATAAGTCTATTGCCACATCCGTTATTTTTTTGGATTTATATCTGAGTTTCCCGTCAACAAATATCAGGAACCCTCTCCCCTTCTTATATTTTTGTCCATTTTTATCCCATATAATACTGATTATTTTATTATGATATTTTAAATTGTCTAAACAGAAATAATTCCAGTAATCTTCGGGTATCAAAGGCTTTATTTTAAGAGTGTCGGTCATATCGGGAATAATGCCGATTAAATCACTAATAATGATATCACAAAATGTAGAATGATTATAATCCTTTCCTCTCTCAGAAGGTTTCGCCCTACGTGCTTTTAACGTAGTTCTCGTTATCCAGTCTCCGGTAAAAGGATTAAGATTTTCATCAATCCAACACACCGTATCTCCCTTTTCAGTTATTCTTCTTTGACTGTTGGAATATTGGCTGATTAATTCCATAAAGTCATTTCGTGATACCGAAACATCATCATAGTTTCTCAACAAGTTTGCCATCGCCTTTAAGGTAACAGAAGTAGCAAACGGCCACGAAGGACCATTCCATTCACATCCACCTTCATAGCTAACCTTAAAGCCCGGGCTTTTTCTCTCTGTGGTTGTTAATCCATACGGCGCCATGAATCCTTCCTTCTTCATCAAATACTTCCACGCTACCGAATTGTTTTCCCCGGGTATTCCAAAATACCAGGGGGTATAACCATGAAGTTCCCGAACCTCAACTAAACCCGGATTGTCGCTACCAGGTTTTTGAAATGGACTCTCATAAGAGCGTGGATTTCTGATTTTTTTTAATTCTTCAGAACTCAATGGCAGGGTTTTAAAAAACTGCGCATCCTTATCCCATAAACGATCTAATATTTTATTTCGCAATACATCTGCTTTTCTCAAAAAATTAAATTTTATGGAGTCACTTTTCCCTAATTCTGCAATTTCTGCTATAGCAATTGCATCTCCGTACATGTACGAATTAATAGTTGCCCGTTTTCCCGAGCCTCCTACAGAAACTTCCATCCCGTCTCTATCATCTATTTGCCGGAATAATCCGTCTTCGCACAAATTTGACGCCTCCCATCCCTTGTAGTTATCCATGAAAGCAGGAAGCAGGTCCACAACAAAATCCTTCATCCTGTGGGTTTTTGCAAAGGATAAAATCGAATTAGCGGCCCAAAAGCTATAAGAACGAAGACTGCCCCCTCCAAAAAACCAGAATTTGGCATAATTTTCCATAATACTACTGTCATGCAGCCATCTTCCTTCATAAAAATGATGTGCCGCCGGACAATTGATCGTGTTGTATTTGCCTGCCCATTTTACATCAGGGAGAAATTCGGTGATGACAAAACCCGAGGGCGTATTTTTAATATGTTTTCTAAAAGTCCACCACCGGAAATAGTAAGTTTTTTCTAATTCTTTGTCGGGACAGTCGAATAAGGGAATATTCTTTTCGAGAAAACTCCATGCAGTTGCATTGGGGTATGCCTGTTGATAAAGCTCCTCATCATCACTGTTGAAGCGATCTATGTAATATTGGAAATCTGTTGCTTTTAAAACAGACGGTTGTCCATTGGCATGGCAAAGGGCTATACACAAACACGCAATAAAGAAGTTTTTTAAATTAAAAATATTTATGTTCGCTTTGCCTTTCATTCGTTTATTTTTTTTGTTTTAACGATTGGATGGAACTTCGCTAATAATCATTACCATAGTACGACAATAATCTATCATTCTCCGTTTCATTTTAAAACCGGTTTATATTTCGTTGAAAAAATGAGGGTGTGTATGGGTTATTTCCTGATGTTGTTTTTACGGTTATCAAAAAAGAGAGGGAAGATACGCCTTCCGCTTAAAAACTTTTTGATTTTTTTAAGGAGGAGAAGATACCCCACTGTTAGCGATTGTAGTTTACTGCTTCCCTCTACTGGTGTAGTGTCGTCATCCCTGGTTTGAGAAAAACCAATACCGCATTCTCGTTATTCTCCCTACTGGTGTGGTGTCCTCACCCACCAGCATAAGTGATCATTAACCAGGTTATATTTGTTGAATATTTCATGTATGAAAAATGTCGCCACTTATGAATATACAACAAAAAGACAAGGGCAGATGGAACTGCAGGACGTCTATTATTTCACAAACACCATCATTGATTTCAAACCCCTGCTCAGGGATGACAATATAAAACTCATTATTATCCAGTCCCTCTGTTATTTGATTGAGCAAAGACTAGCAAAAGTTTTTGGCTATGTAATAATGCCTAATCATATTCATCTGATATGGACACACCTGAAGCAGAACGGAAAGGAAAGCCCTGCTGGTAGCTTTACGAAATTTACCGCTCATCAAATAAAAAAATACCTATACCAAACTGATCCCCTCCATTTACTTAATTATTCATTGAACAAAATTGATCGTAAGTATCAATTCTGGAAGCGGGATCCTCTGGCTGTGCCATTAAGCACAATACAAATATTAGAACAGAAACTGGAATACATCCATAACAATCCAATTGTGGAAAAATGGGCTTTATGCAAACTACCAGAAGAATACCGTTGGAGCAGTGCAAAGTTCTATATAGATAATACAGACAAATTTAATTTTTTGTCACATTACAAGGATTGATTTTTCGGTGGGTGAAGACACCACACCGATAGTGAGATACTTTTTGGCGGATGAAGACACCAACCGATAGTGAAATCTGCAATTGGCTTTCCATATTGAAAGACAGGTTTGACGTTAAAGTAATTTTTACAGGCTACAATTTATAGGACAGCGTCCCGGAAGAACATAGGAGGTGCGGAGCCAGAGACTCCGCACAGCGTAATTAGGTTTGATTACAGGGCTGATTCATGCCCTACGAACCTGCTACTTCTATACTCAACTTTTGCAAGGTTGCTCACTTTTAACAGGATTAAAAGTTTTATCGACTTTAAAAATTAATTGTTCTTGATGTCATACGCCCGGTACCTTTCAGTACTAATCTGTCAGGAAATATCTCAACAACGCCATAGGCATTATTATCGGCAGTTTCTACCATTCCTTCGGCTACAATTACAGCCAATGAATCTACTTCGCAAAAAGCGCCGGTATGATGATGCCCCGCAATCAGGGCCTTAACACATTTATACTTTTCAACAGTTGCGAGTATTTCTTTATCGTTCAGGGCGTTCAATCCTTCCACACATCCAATAGGATGATGCGAAAATACCAACACATGCTGCTGTTTTCGCTGTGCTTTTTTCAAGACCTGATCCAACCATTGGAGCTGTTTGCTGCTAATGCCGCCATTATAGTCTGTTGCATTACGACCTTTATTAGCTTTTATCTGATCAACCATGGTTTTCAGCTCTTTTTCCTTCCAGGTACCTGCCACATTAGAATAAGGCCCCACTTCATTGGTATTAAGCATTACAAATACCCACTTACCTTTTTTAAAAGTATAATATTCAGCGGGCATGCTCAGCCTTTTGTATAGTTGCGCATTGTCCGATATTCCACTATAATCGTGATTTCCTGTAGTATTATATAACTTTTGATTTAACCCGCCCAACAACTTTAAAACAGCATCCAGATCGTTCGGATTTCGGTCTACAATATCTCCCATATTGATAGTAAACTCAACCTGCTGCCTGTTTAAATCATTTACACAACTATCGAGCTTGGGGAGTGAGTTTCGATAAAATCTGCTTCCTCTTGTTTCAGCATCTGCATACTGAATATCCGTGATCAGTCCAAACCGGATTATCGGTCTTTCTGATTGACAGAAGCTGTTGGTAGTGTTAATTAAACAAGCGAGCGTTAAAATAAAGGCTATACAGTTCTTCATATCTCGTATTTAATTTAAAATAAGAATGAGGTTCGCTATATCTACTGCCAGCCGGGGTTTTGTCTCAATGCGGGGTTTAATGTAATCTCATTTAAAGGTATGCATTCAAGATAATCCCTGCCCGGGTTAAATCCATAACCGTTGGGTAACTGACTTATATAGGGGTCAAGAAATCCATCAGCATCTACTTTATAATTAATAGTTATACCTCCCCAATCTGCGGCATTGAACGGATATCCTCCGGGACGTTTACCCTTCAACAAATTATGAGCAGCCCATCTTCTGATATCATCATACCTAAACCCTTCTGCACCCAGCTCTACAGTGCGTTCGCGGCGTATTTCGTATAGTTCATCGGTAAGCGGATAGCCATAATCTGCATAGCGTGAGCGATTGGGATCTCCCTCAACCTTGAATGCCGGCATACCAGACCTGGCCCGCAGCAGGTTAATAGATTTCTGGTAGTCCACCACTTCGCCAAGCTCTGCTTTTGCTTCTGCATAATTAAGCAAAGCTTCTGCGTAACGAAATATAATAGCGCCGGTTTCACAGCTCGTATTCCAGGAAACGCCACTGCCGGCCTGCGGATTTTTAGGATCGTTACCCTTCCTTATCTGAAAGCCGGTATTGTTCAGTGATTCTCCGGACTTATCCAGAAAAGGTTGCGTAAATACTCCTTTCCCAAAACTATTATCCCACATAATACCGCCCGGTATCCAGATGGTTTGGCTAAGACGGGGATCGCAATCCTGCCCGATCTTAGTAAGAAATGCTGCACCTTTTACTGTCTTTCCCGTAGTATAATAGTCGTAAGCGTTTCCGTCTTTATCCAAATAATTATACACCTGTTGCATGGTCATGCTGATACCCGCGGTTCTGTCGGAAACATATATCTGGAAGGAATGGGACAACCGTAAATTCACAGAATACGCCTTCCAAAGTATTACTTCCTTATTTGAGGATTGATTAGTCAGGGAAAATAATTTACAATAATCACTTAAAGGGTCTCCATTTGTATATAAGGTACAATCATAATTTGATGACATAAGCTCCTCGACAGCGGTCGCTGCAGCGTGAAGATATTTGGCAGGATCTGCGCCCTGTGTCCCAAAAGTAGTACCGGCATGGTATTTCTGCCAGGTACCTTCATAAAGCGCTACCCTCGATTTAAATAACAATGCCGCTTCTTTCGATAACCGATTGTTTCCTCCGTCAGCTTCTTTTATTGGTTTGAGATATTCTATGGCTTTATCCAAATGCCATAATATCGAATCAACAACAACTGTTCTCGAATCTCTTGCTTTATAAAGCTCTTCAGAATCCACTTCCAGCGGATTGGTATACCAGGGAACATCCCCGTAAGCTTTTACTTTGTCAAAATAAAACCAGGCTTTAAAAAAATGTGCTTCACCCACAAAATGTTTATAGCTGTCAAAGGGATCTGTACATTTCTGGTAGTTTTTAAAAAATACGTTCACGCTTCTTATACTTTCCCAGCTCCAGTTGCCACCCGAAGTAACAGGCTGATTTGCTCCGTTCCATAAGGTACTGGGCGATGCGGATATCTGAACATCGGAACCGCGTGTGCCATCCCAACCAGTTGATCCCAAATAACTACCAACGGTATTATAAGCCGGAAATACAGTATAGAACTGCAACGTAAAATTTTTTAGATCACCGGCTGTTTTCCAGTAAGTATCGTTTTCAATTTGTGTCAACGGAGGTCTGTCTAAATAATCTTTTGAACAGGATGCCAATAGAAATAGAAAGCTATATGGCATTACTGTTTTTAACCCACATTGCAGCAAAAACGTCTATTTTCAACAAATTTCAGGCAATTTA
>CAZFGP010000034.1:1125-30279 GCA_964518685.1 uncultured Terrimonas sp. | reverse complement strand
CAACATAGTGTTAAATAAGTTGATGAAGTTTCCGGAAATATTCTAAAAAATTTATTGTATCCAACCAAGGTATATAGAAACAGGCATCATGGCAAATGCTAAAGGTACAATTATAGAAAATGCCGTTCCTGTGGTCTGTACAATACGAACATAGCGGGGATTGTGAAGCCCGAATGTTCTGAAAGCGCTATAAAATCCATGCATTAAATGATACGCTAAAGAAATGCAGCCTGCCACATATATTATTACCACAGCAAGCGATTGAAATACCATCAGCATTTCAGCATACAGATTATGATATTCTTTACCATCGTAGCTGATAAGCCCGATTTCATGAATATTAGCGAATCCGCCAAGACGATTGGGTAACCAGAAATGTTTAATATGCACGATCAGAAACAATAATATCAAGGTCCCTAATAACCCCATACTCCGGCTATACCATTTACTGCCTCTGTTGCCGAGAGGTACCTGATATCCGATACTTCTCTTTTTCCTGTTATTAATTTCAAGGGACATGCCCTGAACAACATGTAGAATAATCCCTGCAAATAATCCTACTTCAAGGATCCGGATGACTATTGTAGCTTCCATAAAATGGGCTGCTTTATTAAACATGATACCTCCATCGTTTGCCCAAATACAGGCATTTATCCCAACATGGACTACAAGAAATGATATCAGGAAAGCACCTGTGAATCCCATTACAAGCTTTTTTCCTATAGACGAAGTGAAGAGTTGTTTCCAGGTCATATGCTGAAGAAGTGGTTAGAAATAGTGAGACAAATATAACCCACAAAAGTTCAAAAAAACCAACTTGTGATATTTTTTATCCATCTATGCGTTTTGACAAACCTTCATTAATGACCTGAAACAGATGCTGCGGCTGTAACGTGCGCCATTGAGGTGCATCCAATAACTGTACAAAACGATTTAGTCGCGCTTTAATGAAATCGTGTTGAGATTGTTCAGGTAGGTTAAGAATTGCAATCCAGCCGTCTTCTTCATCTATTTCCTGAAACCAGTCTTCATAATAACTGTCATCGCTACTATGAAAGTTCAATACATTTTCACCAATTAAAATAAATTTACTTATTCTTTCGTAAAACAACTGATCGGTTACTTCTCTTCTTAGCGTTTGTATATCATTTTCAATCGCGTCATTCCATTCCCCTAACAGTTCTATGATGGCATAACCCAAATCATAATCGGCATATAATATTTTCATATACAGTGTGCGGGAACCAAATTCATCCCATTGGGGATGTATGTAATAATTATAGACCGTCTGAGAAAAAACAAACTCGCTGTATTCCCTTCCCGCAAAAGGGGATCTTGGATCTTCTTCTGAAGCATATAAATGCCGCCAGTTATAAAAGGGTTCAATATCATGCATAACAAAATCTCCCGTATTACAAATATCGAAAGATTCCACATGATTTTAATGAAATCCAGACAGATAGTCTTTTAATTCATTATACGCAGCATTGATCACCGTACTTTGTTTGGGCAGAGGCAGGATTTTTTGTATAGCAGGAGGAACAGGGATTTTTTCGCCTGTTACCGGCTCCACCACATCGTAAAACTTAACCGGGTGAGCCGTTTCCAAAAATATTCCTTTTTGTTCAGGGTGTTCCTGCTGATAACGTTCCAGACTAAGATAGCCGACAGCCCCGTGCGGATCGGTAAGATAACCGGTTTCCTTTTTTACCCGGCGGATGGTATTTCGGGTGTCTTCATCAGTAACCGTATCGCCGGATAATATTTCTTTAAGACGAATTATATTTTGATCAAAGAGTTGCAATACCCGGACAAAGTTGCTGGGATTACCTACATCCATTGCATTGGAGAGCGTGGGCATTGCTTTTTTTACTTCATAGTGGCCAGTGAGTAAATACCGTGGAACAACGTCATTTATATTACAGGCTGCTATAAAATGTGCAGCAGGAAGTCCCGATATGTAAGCCAGCAATCCCGCACAGATATTTCCGAAATTCCCACTGGGAACGGAAAATACGGGAGGCTGTTCTTTATGATTCCATTGTTTATACGCAAAGAAATAATAAAACTGCTGAGGCAGCCAGCGGGCAACATTAATAGAGTTAGCCGAAGTTAAAAGCATTTTATCCGTTAATGAGGAATCTGCAAAGGCCTGTTTTACCATGTTCTGGCAATCATCAAAACTACCCTTTACCTCAAGCGCGTGGACGTTTTTTCCTAAAGTCGTCAATTGCTTTTCCTGTACCTTGCTAACTTTTCCGGATGGATACAGAATCACCACATCCACTCCTTCCACCTCATAAAAGCCATTTGCTACTGCACCACCGGTATCACCGGAGGTAGCAACCAGCACCGTAATCTTTTGGCTGTTTTCCCTGGCAAAATAACCCAGACAACGGCTCATGAATCTTGCTCCGGTATCTTTGAAGGCCATGGTAGGCCCGTGAAAAAGCTCAAGTGTATAAATATTTTTGTTAAGCTGTACCAGCGGAGCCGGAAAGCTGACTGTTTCTGCAACAATGCGTCTCAATACATCATCAGGTAAATCTTCTCCCACATAAGGCTTAATAATATCAAAGGCGATGGTTTCATAGGATTTTTCCCCGATAGATTCAATCCAGATTTTATTGATGCGGGGTAAGGTTTGTGGAAAGTACAATCCCTTATCAGGCGCCTGTCCTTTGATAGTAGCTTCCTTAAAACTGACCGGAGGTGACTGCTTATTGATACTAAAATATTTCATATATAGTGCTGCTTTATCTGTCCATGAAGAGGGCGTTATTTGAAGGGTAAAAATAATTATTTCGCCAGTTTCACCCCTTCCATATTTAGCGTGGTTACATGGGTGTGAAAGGGGATACCCGTTTGTGTATAAATTTCCTGCATGGCGCTTTCTATAACAATTGCGGTGGCTTTATCCTTACTAAGCATAAAAATGGATGGTCCGGATCCTGATATGCCGCCTCCCAGGGCGCCGGCTTCCATGCTTTTAGTTTTCACTTCGGAAAACGCCGGAATGAGAATACTGCGTACCGGCTCTATTAATACATCCTCGAGGGAGCGCCCGATAAGGTCGTAATCACTTTTCATTAGTCCTGCCACAAGTCCTGCTATATTGCCCCATTGCCTGATCGCATCTTTCAATAAGATCTGTTTTCTTAAAATTTGTCTTGCATCTTCAGTACGCACTTCTATTTGAGGGTGTACAATAGTCACAAATAGCGGTGGCGAAGGGACGCTGATGATATCCAGCGGATGAATACTCCGGATCAGGGTAACTCCACCGTAAATGCAGGGTGCAATATTATCGGCATGCTTTACGCCCGAAGCTAGCTTTTCACCAAGCATAGCCATTTGCACGAGCTGGAGTTTGCTGAAATAATTATTCAGCAACTGATTGGCGGCAACTACCGCGCCGGCAGAACTGGCTGCGCTGGAGCCAATGCCACTGCCGGGCATAATTCTTTTTTCAATACTAACCTCAAAGCCCACCCTGTATTCCAATCTTTCTATCATATCCTGGAGAGCCACCCCGGCTACATTTTTTTGAGGATCGGTTGGCAGCCCATATTGGTCCTTATTATGGATGATAACTTTTGCTTCGGGAAGCAATTTAATCTGCATGATATCATAAGGATCGTTTAAAGCCAGTCCGAGTACATCAAAACCACAAACCATATTGGCTACTGTTCCGGGAGCATGTACGGTCACGGTTTTTTCAAGTGCAGAGGTAATTGCTTCTTCTAATCTATCGGCAGACATGTTGGATTCAGAATTAATTTTGAAATAATAGTGGAGTATAATATTTTAAGAAACAGTAGCTCTCAGTATATCTGCAAAGACACCTGATGCGGTAACTTCAGCTCCGGCGCCGGCCCCTTTTATTACCAGCGGCTGGTTGGGATAACGGGCTGTGTAAAACAATACCACATTATCTTTGCCATATAAATGGTACAGGTTGTGTTGTGGTGGTATGTGTTCCAGTCCTGCACTTGCCTTACCCTGCTCAAATGTTGCCACAAATTTAAGTTTACAATTAGCATCTGTAGCTTTGTCATAGAGTCCTTTAAAATGCGTTTCGTGTTTTTCGAGCTCCTCGTAGAAGGTTTTTACATCGCCGTTCAAACAACTTTCGGGCAGGAAGCCATTGCAAACAATATCCTCCATTTCCATTTCCGTACCCGATTCACGGGCAAGGATCAATATTTTTCGAACTACATCTGTGCCACTCAGATCCAGTCTCGGATCCGGTTCCGTGTATCCTTCATCCTGCGCTTTTCTAACTACTTTGGCAAAACTTAATTTTCCATTGTACTCATTAAATACGAAGTTGAGCGTGCCGCTTAATACTGCTTCAATACGGTTAATTTTATCACCGCTCTGCAGCAAATCATTCAGGGTGCCAATTATGGGTAAAGCTGCTCCCACATTGGTTTCAAAAAGGTAAAGGCAGTTGTGCAGCCGTGCTGTATCTTTTAATTTCCGGTAATATTCGTAAGAAGAAGATGCGGCTACCTTGTTGCAGGCCACCACGGAAACACTTTTCTGAAGGAGGGTGTCATAAATCCTGGCTACCGATTCGTTAGCGGTCATATCCACGAAGATAGCATTGCGAAAATTTTTGCTGATAATGATATTTACAAAGCTGTTGATATCTGCAGTCTCCCCGTCTTCCAGTTTTTCCTGCCAGTGGGTGAAATCCACGCCTTTGTCATCAATAACCATTTTTCGGCTATTGGCTAATCCGGTTACCCTTATGCTTAGCCGCAGATGTTTGTTCAGCCAGCCTTGTTGCTGTTGTAATTGTTGTAGGAGCTTGCTGCCAACATTTCCGGTGCCCGCAATAAAAAGGTTGATTTGCTTATTCGTGGTTTCAAAAAATTCTTCATGGAGTACATTGATGGCTTTCCGTACATCCTTGGTGGCCACTACTGCCGATATATTCCTCTCGGATGAACCCTGGGCTATGGCCCGTACATTTACTCCATTTCTTCCCAAAGCCCCAAACATCTTACCACTAATGCCCGGTCTGCTTTTCATATTTTCTCCTACAAGCGCTACAATTGATAATCCGGTTTCCACCAATAGGGGCTGTACTTTTTCGGTGGCTATCTCATGCTCAAATTCAAGGTCTACTACTTCTTTAGCTTTAAGTATAAAAACTTCTTCCACACCTACGCAAATGGAATGTTCAGAGGAACCCTGAGTTATGAGGATGACATTTATCTGTGCTTCAGAAAGTGAGGCAAACAGCCGTTTTGAAAATCCGGGTACCCCCACCATACCACTTCCCTCCAGACTGAACAGCGCTATGTTGCTGATGCTGGAAATACCACGAATAGCATTCCCATTTATAGAAGCTTTTTGTTCTATTATGGTACCTGTATCATCGGGTGCAAAAGTGTTTTTTATAATTACAGGAATGGCTTTACGCAAAACAGGCTGAATAGTGGGAGGAAAAATAACTTTTGCGCCAAAATGTGAAAGTTCCATTGCCTCCTGATATGAAATAGATGGGATTACCCTTGCACTGCTTACCCAGCGGGGATCAGCGGTCATAATACCGGGTACATCTGTCCATTTCTCCATATGGGTAGCATTAGTTCCGGCAGCCAGTAATGCTGCTGAATAATCCGATCCACCGCGGCCAAGAGTGGTCGTTTCCCCCTCTTCATTGGCGGCAATGAAGCCCGGCATAATGACCAGATTGTTTTCATATCCTGAAAAGAAATCGGCTATCAATTGCCTGGTTACCGGCAGATTAACCGCAGCATTTCCAAAATGGGAATTTGTTCGGATGAGCGTTCTTGAGTCTTTCCACAAAGCGTTGATGCCGCTGTGGTTAAAAGCAGCAGCGATAATTTGGGAAGCGATGAGTTCACCATAGCTTACGATCCGGTCTCTGGATCTGTCGGAAAATTCACCCAATAAAAATATACCGTTACAAATATCTTCAAGGTCGTTGCTCAACTTTTTTGCCAGGCTTAAGACATGACTTTGGTGCTGAACCGGTAGCAGCAGTTTTATGGTTTCAAGATGCCTATGTTCAATTCTCTGTAGTTCTTCCCTGTATTGTTCATTGCCTGTAGCCGCCAGCGTTCCCGAATTGAGCAGGGCATCGGTAATACCTCCTAAAGCGGATACAATTACAATTGTGGAATCTTTTTTTTGTCTCTCGTTTACTATTGAGATTACTCTTTTTATATTGTCGGCGCTACCTACTGATGTGCCGCCGAATTTTAGCACCTGCATATTTGTGATATTTGTTCGTGAAGGATTACACCTGCCATACTTTCTTTTCAGATAGATAGCAGCAAAAAGCCCAAAGGATTATATGCGTAGATTATACCCTCACACGAGGGTGGTCGTTGTTGTATTGGAAGAAGTAACCGTTACCTGAGAAAAAGCAACAAGAAAATGTGATCCGTATGAATTAATGTATGTCATTGTTGTATGAGGGAGCGAAGATAATTCAGATTTAAACAACAGCCAATAAAATATTGAAATTATTATTTTTGTTTCCGTGAAATTTTGTATTAGCCGGTTCCATTACTTTTTTTTGATTAATTTCACGCATCCAAAAAACGATTTTTTGCCACCAAATCACTGGGTAATAACCTAAGCCCTGGAGGGCCTTATTAGTTATTCAGGAAGTTGAATTCGAATTGTTTATTTAGAAATTTTTTAAAATTAATTTTAAGTTTAGTAGCTCATGCCAAGTTCATCTTCAGCAGCGTTGATTCAGTTTCAAAATCTTGTGGGTCGAAAATTTCAGATATACAACAGTCTTTTTACCTCTTTGCCCTTTCACCGCATTGAAAAAACAGGAATTCTGCTTTCTCTTCTCCTCAACTTTTGTGAAGAAGGTTATGAAAACAACCAAAGTCCTATGCAAATCATAGAGGATTTTCTTGGAAAGCATACTTCTTATGAAACAGAGGAGGAGCGGTTGGATTTGCTGTTCCGGTTTGTGCAATATGTGGAAAGACAGGTGGTTTTATTTGATGCCCTGGAAGATGCAGCTTTTACTATGGTTAATGACATGAATGGTCCGGGTACACTTAAAGGATTGCAATCTGAAGTTACGCAGTTGGGCAATGAAGCCAGGCTCCGGAAAAAATTGGAGGACTTTAATATCAGGTTAGTTCTTACAGCCCATCCGACACAATTTTATCCTGGCTCCGTTTTGGGAATTATCCATGACCTTACCCGAGCAATAGAACAAAATAATATTAATCACATCAATATGTACCTGCAGCAGTTGGGGAAAACTCCATTTCTGAAAGAACAGAAGCCTACGCCTTATGACGAGGCTATCAGCCTGATGTGGTACCTCGAGAATGTTTTTTATCAGGCCGCGGGGAAAATAATCTCGTTCATGAAAACTAATTTGCCAGGATCGGTATCAGCAGACAATCCGGTTATCCGTATGGGATTCTGGCCCGGCGGCGACAGGGATGGAAATCCTTTTGTAAGGACAGGAACCACCCTGAAAGTGGCTGGAGCCTTACGCGAAAGTATTCTGAAGTTATATTATCTCGATGTGCGTCGTTTGAAAAGAAGACTTACTTTTAAGGGAGTGGATGTTCCTTTACAGGAATTAGAGGAGAAGTTGTATAACAACCTTTTTGTTCCCGGATATAAAAGCGATATCAGTAAGATTGATATTTTAAAAACACTTGAGCAAATCAGGGAAACTTTAATCTCTCGTCATAATGGATTATTCCTGGATCTGATAGAATTGCTGATCAATAAGGTGGAAGTCTTCGGTCTCCATTTTGCATCATTAGATGTGAGGCAAGACAGTTCTATACACCTCAGGATATTGGAGGAAGTGGTTAAAAAAACAAAAATTCTGCCGGCCAATTATTTTTCCCGGCCAGAAAAGGAAAAAATACAGGCGCTGGTTGATATAAAAACGACTGTAAATCCTAACGACCTCGAAGACGAGGTGCACAGAGACACTTTTGAGGTGATTGCCGCAATAAAGGATATTCAGAACAGCAATGGCGAGGAAGGCTGCGACCGGTATGTGATTAGTCATGCAGAAACAGCCTTAAGTGTGATTGAGGTATATGGGTTGTTTTTAATGAGCGGCTGGAAGAGCGGGGCTGTTAAAGCCGATATTGTTCCACTTTTTGAAACGGTGGATGATCTTAATCGCGCTGCCGGCGTGATGGAACAGTTGTATACTCTTCCGGTTTATCGGGAGCATTTAAAACAGCGTAAGAATAAACAAACCATTATGCTGGGTTTTTCGGATGGCACCAAAGATGGGGGATACCTGATGGCTAACTGGAGTATTTATAAGGCCAAGGAAGCGCTGACGGCAATTTCCAGGAATTATGACATAGACGTTATCTTTTTCGATGGCAGAGGCGGTCCTCCGGCAAGAGGCGGAGGCAAGACCCATAAGTTTTATGCTTCCCTGGGGAAAAATATTGCAAATGAAGAAATCCAACTAACCATTCAGGGTCAAACAGTAAGTTCAAACTTTGGCACTATTGAATCGGCTCAATACAACATTGAACAATTAATTAATGCCGGACTTTCCAACGACCTGTTTGCCTCCCAAAAAATTATTCTTCAGGATGCAGAAAAAAAACTGATAGAGCATTTAGCCGAAAAGAGTCTTTCTGCGTATCTAAAATTAAAAAATCATCCCAATTTCCTGGAATACCTGGGTCATGTAAGTCCGCTGAAGTTTTATGCTGCAACTAATATTGGAAGCAGACCCACTAAGAGAGGGCGTTCAGGAAAGTTGGAGCTGAAGGACCTGCGGGCAATACCTTTTGTGGGATCCTGGAGCCAGCTAAAACAAAACGTTACCGGCTATTATGGTTTAGGTACTGCCTTTAAGGAAATGGACGCAGAAGGCAGATGGGAGGAAGTTAAGAAATTATACGATAATTCAACTTTTGTCAAAACCCTGATTGCCAATTGCGAGATGTCTATGAAGAAGAGTTTTTTCCCTATGACCCGCTTTTTGTCCAGGCATCCGGTTTATGGTGAAATCTGGAATAAAGTATATAACGAATATGAACTTACTAAAGAATATATTTTTAAGCTTACAGGGAAAAAAGATCTGATGGCAGATTATCCGGTTGAACAGCTTTCAGTTCAGATGAGAGAACGAATTGTATTGCCGCTGGTTACCATTCAGCAGTATGCCATTACAAAAGTCAGAGAGATGGAAGAAGCTCAGATGGAATCACCACATAAGCACACTTTGGAGAAGTTAGTAATGCGTTGCTCCTTTGGGATTATCAATGCAGGAAGAAATTCGGCATAGAAATTATGGATTGAAGCATGGCTTTCTGGTTCGGAATTTTATGATGATATTATATTTAGGATGTATAAATATAATTATAGATTATCTTAGATTGCGAATGAGTTACGCTTAGAGAAATACATCTTATCAGGTAGCGTTAATGTTATTAGTTTATTCCATTAAAAAACGAATATGCCTTGTAGGAAATCTGTCAGTAAGATAATAGTTTGTTTTCTTTTTTGGGTTTGTTCTGTTCCGGGTATTCTGGCTCAGAACAAAGTGGAACAGGCGCTAACCACACTTTCTCAGAAATATCCTCAGGAAAAAGTATACCTGCTTTACGATAAGGATTCTTATCTGGCAGGAGAACATATATGGTTTAGCGCCTTTGTATTTGAAGGTTATAACCGGTCTCTTATTTCCACTAACCTTACGCTTGAATTGTATGACGGCAAAAAAACACTGCTCACCAGAAAGAATATCCCCTTATTTGAGGGGGAGGGACAAGGTAGTTTTTCCCTTTCTGACTCTCTTCCGGAGGGGATTTATTTTATTCGGGGGTACACTCAGTGGATGCTCAATTTTGATGAGGCTTTTCAGTATATACATAGCTTTCGTATTTACAATCCTGCTTCTTCACAAAAGCTGATACGCGATACTGCGGCAATGTGGAAGGCTGCAGCATATCCTGAAGGAGGGAATCTGATTTCAGGTATAAATACAAAAATAGCGGTGCGACTTTCTTCTACAGGAAAATTGCCGGATAGCTGGAGTGGTTACGTGGTAGATGCTGCAAAACCTGGTGAAAAAATAACCAGTTTTAACGGGTTAGACCGCAATGTAGGGATATTCAGTTTTACCCCTGTTGAAAATAAGAAGTATCAGGTGATTGTGCAGGATAAAAAAGGAAGAAAACAAATTCTTACACTTCCGCAGGCAGCCCGATCAGGAGTTGGTTTGAAGGTGAACAATACCGATGAAGCGATTGATTACACCCTGTATTTTAGAAACGTTCCTGAAGAGGTTAAAGGCTACAAAGTGATTGGTACAATTAACAATGTGCTTGTTTATAAAGCAAATATCAATAAAATTAGTTCTGAAGTATCCAGTAGCATTCCAACGGATAAATTAATCAACGGGATTTTACATCTGACCGTTTTTAACGGGGAAGAAAAAGTGATGGCAGAGCGACTTTGCTTTGTGCGTTTGGGAAATCTGCATGTTGGCCGACCAGCTTTTCCTCCGTTATATCTTACCAACAAACCCCGCAGCGTAAATGGATTTGATATGCTTTCGGATACCAACTACTTAAAGTATACGGTATTGGTGCAGGATGCAATCGTAAAAGAAGAACCCTTTGAAAATAATGTATTGACCAGTCTGTGGCTGACTTCTGATTTTACCAGTGCTATTGATGCACCGGCACGTTATTTTGATATTGGCACTGAATTGGAGGATATGGATGCGCTTTTGATTTCAGAAAAATGGAGTCGTTTTAACTGGGATCAAATAGTAGGCGGAAAATTTCCGGAAATACGTTTTACCCCCGAACCTTATATCTCGTATAAAGGCACCGTATATGGCGGAGGGGGTTTGGTTGCCAATCAGACGGTTAATCTGATTTTTTACTTTGCAGATTCCACTACCCAGTTGAATCAGGTTACAACCGATTCCAAAGGTGTATTTGAATTAAAGAATCTGATCTTTGAGGAACCATTAAAAGTTTATTACCAGGTAAACGATAAAAAAATAGCGCTTAAGGATGCCTCCGTTACATTTGAATCCCTGAACAAATTGGTTCCTTTTAAAGGGGACTTTCCTTCCAGCGGTTATCTGATGGTAAAGAGACCTCCTAATGATAAACCATCTGAAGACATTGCGCGAGGACTAAATAATCTGAATAATCAAAAAGATGCAGATTCCCGCTTTAAGACTCTGGAAGAAGTGAAGATAGTGGCGCAGAAAAAAAGTAACAAAGAAAAGTTGAATGAGCAGTTGAGTTCCGGGATGTTTAGAAGTATGAACGAAGATGTATTTGATTTAGTGAATGAAAATCAGGATGCTATATCGTACCCGAATATTTTGCAGTGGCTGCAGGGTAGGGTTGCGGGCTTACAGTTACAAATGCAGGGAGGCGATTATATTCCAATCATCCGGGGCAGCAGGGTGCAGCTTTATCTCGATGAGATGGCTGTAGATCCGGGATCCATCAGCAGTTTGCCGGTAAGCGATGTTGCCATGATAAAAGTTATTAAGAGCGGTTTTGTGGGTGGCGTTGGCGGAGGTGGTGGAGGGGCTGTTGCAATTTACACACGAAGGGGAGATACGCAGGCTGCCAATACACAAAAACCACCCTCGTTAAATAGCAGTGTTTTGCAAGGCTACGATAAAATAGCGCCTTTTTATGACCCTGACTATAAAGATGCGGCAATGAGGCGTCTTGAGAAGGATACGCGAGATGTATTGTATTGGAAGCCGGATTTATTACCAAGTGGCAGTAAGCCTGTTCAGGTTCGTTTTTTTAATAATGATAATGTGAAGAGTATCCGGGTAATCATTATAGCTTTTTCTAAGGATGATGATACACTGCTGTATTATAACGAGATATTTAAATTGTAATAATGTCCCGGGTTACGATAATTTCATTCGCGGGTCCACCATCCGGTATAGGAAATCTGAAAATATATTAATAAGTACAAACAGAGTGGCGGTTACCAGTACGCTACCCATAACCACCGGAAAGTCAAGTTTGTCCAGCGCGTCAACCGTGATTTTGCCAATCCCTTTCCAGCCAAAAATATATTCAACAAAAAATGCACCTGCCAGCAGTTCTGCAAACCAGCCGGTAATAGCAGTAAGCACCGGATTCAGTGCATTGCGGAGAGCATGTTTAAAAACCACTTTGCGTTTGCTCAGACCCTTTGCATAGGCTGTACGAATATAATCCTGATTGAGTACGTCCAGCATAGCGCTGCGGGTAAGTTGGGTAATAATCGCCAGAGGACGGATACCTAGGGTAAAAGCCGGCAGGATGAGATTTTTAAGAGAAAGATATTTTTTGCCGGTATAATCATCAAATTCAAAATAGCTTCCTGTAAGATTCAAACCGGTATAGGGTTCCAGTACAATGGCAAAGAAATAAGCAATTACAATTCCGCTGAAAAATGAGGGCGCAGAAATACCCAAAACACTGGTGAAAACAGCAGAGGTGTCAACCCAGGTGTTTTGTTTAACGGCAGCCAATACACCCAGCCCAATTCCTGCGATGGCTGCAAACAGGATGGCCGTAAGCGCTAATAAGGCGGTTCCGGGCAGGGCCTCCATCAGTATATTCAATACTGCTCTTTTGGTTTGATAGGAATGTCGCAGGTAAGGCAGCTTAATAACAAAACAAAAAGAGTCTTTTCCTATGATCCAGCCTTTTAATTTCTTCTGCCGGATTTCTCCCCGATGGTACACACTTAGAGGAGAAATATCGTTCAGATAATAGGCAAATTGTTTCCATTTGGGCTGATCGAGATAAAGTTCTTTACGTATATTTTGAAGGGTAGCGCTATCGCCTGTCTGTCCTAATACCAAACGGGCGGGGTCTCCAAATCCCTGAAACAAAAAGAATACAATACCAACAACGCCGATTAAAACCAGTAGAGCATACAGCATTTTATGGAGGAGAAACCGAATCAGGAAATTTTTATTTTTAAATTTTTAAAACTTTTTTTCTACTGGTCTTTTTCTATAGATATCCTCTCTACATTTTTCACTGCTTTATCCCAATCGGCGTAACCCCATTTGTTTTGCACCGTACCCTGCCGCAACAAATAAAGTGTTGGGTTGGCACGAGCTGCTGTTTTTATTGGCACCACATCACATTTTAAAAAGAAAGCATCAGGAACATTCACGAAATAAGGAGCTATATCATCTGCATTATTGGTAATGATAAAGAGTGGAATCCTTTGTTGCTGCAGGACTGAAAAGATACCGTTCAGACTTTTTGTCCATTCACCACGTCCCGGATTGTCTTTGATAAAAAGAAAGCTGAAGTATCCCGGTGATTTGAGCAACTGGAGGGCGGTATCGTTACCCGATGGGGTAGTAAGCACAAAATCGTGTATAGCCGGTTCTGCGTTTCCTTTACGAATAAGTTTATCATACCGTTTTACAAAATGATATAAAGAGTCGTCAAAATCCTCCGGAAAATCATCGGCAGTAAACTCAACCGTGGCGCCGTCTTTTTTATACCTAAAGGTAATTACTGTGCTATCAGGAATAGCGCCTGCAGGAATTTCCATTTGTTCAGGAAGGTTATTCCCTTTTTTAAAAGGGAGACAATCTACTAAAGGGAGATGTTTTAAAACATACCACTGTATCCCAAAACTGAAGACTATAGAAAGAAGAAGTATACTAACGCAGCCCGGGGTAGACAAACTCGATTTTATTTTCTTTCGAAAGAAGAAAATAATCAGCACAAGCAGCATTAAAATAATATCCTTAATAAAAGATGTCCGGGGAGTTAGCGGGATACAGTCACCAAAACAACCGCAACTTCTGAATTTTCCCGACAGATGAGCATATGCTGTTAAAAATGTAAAGAAGATGGTCAGCAATAGTAGTAACCAACTAAAAAAGTGCATTTTCCAGGCCGTGAGTACCGAAACCCCAATCACTATTTCTAATGCAATCATGATCACAGAGAAGGATAGTGCATACTGACTGAGCCAGTGCATAAACCCCGGCATCCATCCCGAGTCGGCCCATACTTCAAAAAATTCCTGCATTTTATAGGCCAGTCCCAGAGGATCATTCGCTTTTATCAAGCCGGAGAAAATAAAAAGAATACCGACAATATACCTTGAAACAGTAAGGATTGATTTCATCTTAAATATAAATATGAATCCTAAATTGGATTGTACAGGACTAAACTACAGAATAATTTGCAACCCGCTGACATTACGGTTATTGAAATTGGCCCAATACCCATCTTTATTTTCATGTCATCACTGTGTAAAATACGGAAACAATAAAAGTATTTAAATACTTTTATTGTGATAATGATATACCTTTGAAATAAAACTATATCACATGGAAATGAAGGAAATCCATAGTAATGACAGGTATAAAGTGCTGAATGTTACATTGAATGTGGGAGAAAATATGCCACTGCATGAGGCTACTTCAGACGCCTTCGTTATTTTGAAAAAAGGAAAAGGCCGGGTCAGCTTCAGCGATCATCAGGTGGATCTGTGTGCAGGAGAAACCCTCCTGATCAAAGCGCATGATCAGCATCAACTGGAAGTGTTAGAAGATTTTTCTTCTCTTATTATTCTTGATAAGGAAGCCAAGATTGATTTTGTAAAATAGGCGGGTATAAAAACCCCTGACCCATATCCCGCCTGTTTTTGAATCGTTGATTTTCAGCAGCGGGATTCACGGAAAATAAAACAAAAGGCGAAATTTATATTTCGCCTTTTTACACATTAAAAGATTTTTATTTTATTCCTCCACCGTTGCAGCATTGGGGGCATTACTCTTTACCGATGCAATTCCATTGTCGCGTGCAGCTTCACTTTCATACATTTGGCTTTTCCCTATTACCTGGCCATTGGCAGCCTTTAGGTTGAAATAAGGTTTACCGTTGGAGGATACGAGCTTTTCATAACGTGTGTCATCACTGGCATTTTTCTTCACCGAATCAATTCCATTTTGTCGGGCCGCAGTAGTGGTATATCCTTCGCTGCCCAAAATTACCTGCCCATTTCCTGCAACCAGGTTGAAATAGTATTGTCCGTCTTTTCCGGTTTTTGTAACAAATTTTCCCATGAGATTCGTGTTTTAATGAAGTCTCAATATACGTATAAGTTTTAATATCATCATCTTTAATGTATGATTCTATGTGGCTTGCAAATGTACATATACCTAAATGCTGGATTAATTTTCACATTTTGCGGGAAATTAAGTCAACGGTTTCTAGTCCGTCTTTTTCCTACAAGTCATTATTTCTGTCTTACTTTGTTGCCTGAGGCTCGCTCTGCAAACGAAAGATACTGTTGCCAGTCGTACAGGGTTATATCGTGTTTGCCGGTGCGGATATGATAGCCTATGGTTGCGCCTACCGGGGTGTTTACCGGGGGCATTTCTTGAACAGTCAGTCCTTTTAATTTATAAAGCTGGTACACCGGTTCGGCTGCTTTTGCAGATAAAAATTCCCCTTTGGGATCGGCCCATTTGTCGTCTTCGGCGCTGGCTATATACAAGGGACGCGGGGCGATCAGCGAAAGGAGCATGTGCTGATCTACCGGCAGCATTTCGGGATGATCGTTGTAATGTTTATATCGGGCAATGAACCAGTGAGGGAAACTGGTGTTGAGGTTTCGGATGGTTTCTCCGAATATCCTGCGGGAAAGCGCGGCACCTCCTTCTCCCGAATCATTTGAAATGACGATGGCAAATCGCGGATCATTGGCGCCTGCCCACAAAGAAGTCTTACCCAGGCGGGAATGACCTATGAGTATGGTTTTTTTTGCATCCACTGCAGGGTCTGTTTCCAGGTAGTCTTCAATCCGGCTTAGTCCCCAGGCCCAGGCGCCGATAGCGCTCCATTCTTCCGGAGATATATGCAACCGGTCTTTCATGTTGGTGCGAATGCCCTCCTTCCATCCGTCTTTATGATCCGGCTCCAGGTCGTAATAGTGCGCGGTTGCAATACCATAACCTTTCCCTATGATCTCTTCAAGTGGCCACCTGGAAGCAGAACTGCCCCTCGATGCTTCAATCGCTTCAGCGTCAGTAAGCGAAGTTTGGTCCGCTTTCTTTTTGAAAAACCTGGCAGGCTTTATCGCCCTGTCCGAAGCAATGGTGTGATTTCCGTTAAAGTTCAGTCCGGTAAAAACGGTTACCGGATGATTGGTTTTAGGCAGGTAAAGCAGCACGTCCATTGAGGGAGCATCGTCTCCTTCGGCAAAATAAATAGTAACCTGTTTCCGGGTGGCCTTCCCGTTTAAAGCGTTGGCATCGAACTCTGTAACTTTAAAATGTAACCCAGCAGATTTTTCCGGCACTCTTCCATAAACAAAGTCGGTAAAAAGTCTCAGGATATGAGAACGTTGATGAGCCTCCCATTCTTTCACGGTTGTTATGGGTTTCCCGATCGTTGATATCAATGGATCGGGTAAAATATAGGAAGGCACTAGCGCCTCATCGTAGTTGGTGGGCGGCATCTGTGCATGGGATGCCAGGGAACATATAGTTGTGGCGAATACAGAGAAGATGAATGATTTCATTCCTGAAAAATAAAGAAAAAATATGAGAAGGGTAGGGGAGGTTTTGAAGTTGGCAATTTCCGGTCGGTGAGACACCGACCTGAAGTGAGTTCTACAGGCGGGTGTCTCACCCGCCTGCGAAAATATGGGATGTATCCTTTGACGTTTAGGGTGTAAGTTGGGAAATACTTTAAGACTGGATATCTACGCCGATACCCGGAGCATTGCAATCGGAATTATTTTATTGTCCATTTCTTAATGGCAGCCGCAATTTCCACTTCCATCGCAATTTTGATCCTGGTCATGGGCATGCCCGTGCGATAATTCTTCAGGTGATGGTTGCCGGATATTCATGATCGTAACGCTGTATTGCAGGGTTCTGCCTGCCAGCGGATGGTTTCCGTCGAGGATAACTTTGTCTCCGTCAATATCTGTAATCATCAGTTCCTGTCCTTCGGAAGACTGAACCAGGCTTCCCAGTTGAAGTTCTTCAGACTCTTCGTGAAATTGATCCCGATCCACTTCAATTATGAGTTCCGGATCAAATTGGCCATAGGCCTGATCTGCGGTTAAGGTTATCTTTTTTTCTTCAGATATCTGAAGTCCGGTTAGCGCTTCTTCCAGCCCCTTCAAAATATTTCCATAACCGTGTAAATATTCCAGAGGTTCCATACCTGCATTGGTGTCTACCACGGCACCGGTTTCATCTATTGCCTGATATTGGATACTTACAATTCTATCTTTCTCAACAATCATATTTTTGATTTATTTTATTCTGAATGGATCTGGTTAAAATTTTGTTGTAATGTAAAGAATCAGTGTACAGGAGTGGGATTAGGGAAAGCGAATTTACCTGCCAGCCAACTGTCCTTTACTTTAATAATCCAATTATTTTCTAAATCCGATTTGCTCAAAACCGTATTATTGAAATAGAGGGTATCGGAGGTTAAAAAATTATTCTCAATAGCATAAGCCAGTTGATTCAGAGGCAATAATTGAATTTCATCTTTAACAGCGAAAGCTAAAGTCTGCCGGTCGAAAAGAGATACCCTGAATTTTTCTTCCACCTTTTTGAGAAACCGCTGGGAACTGTCGGTACTGCAGCCCCCCACATGGGTATGGGTATCATCTGCCATCAGGATGATGAACTGTCCAAAGAAAACAGAAACAAAATTTTTCAGGCCTACGCCGTGAGAATTCCATTCTTTAGAGAAATCCTTCAACATCTCCTCTAATTCTATAACTTCAGACAAAGTAAAACGGCGGTTACTTTGATAAACCCAGGTTTTTGAAGACGGATCAAAATTTGTCGGCAGAAGATGTTTGTATGCTAAATTCATCCTGCAAAAATAAGGGTTATGGGGGAAAAGAAGAAAAGGGACGCTGGGGGCAGGTGTGAGGTCTCAGGTAGATGAAGTTTGGAGTGTGGGGTTTTTGGGTTTGGAGTTGGGATGAGGCTGGATGGTTGCATGTTTCAGGACTGAGCGTGTACCCTTGTACCTTGCCACGTGGGACCTGGGACAAGTTTCAGGTTGCAGGGGCAGCCATGAGCCTAATACCTATGGCCTGATACCTCATCAACTCCTTTGCGCCTTAGCGTCTTTGCGTGCAATTATTCTCACGCGAAGTTTTGGGTCTCAGGTTGCACTAAACAAAAAACCCGAAACCCCAATCATAATCTCAAATCTCAAATCTTAAATTTCAAATTTCAAATCATTCTTTCCGTGCCGGCTGGTGCATCATCAGCGCTTCAATCTCCGCTCTCACTTGTTCAACAGGCATTTTTTCTACCAGGTAGGTTTGCTTGCCATTTGGATCATTTTTCCATTCGTTGTTTCCGCCTTTCAAAATAATCTTTCCTCGTTGTATATCGTAATAGGGTGCCGCTCCTCTGACGGCGACCAATACGGCAGTCTGGTCCCAGCTATGCCGGCCGTTATGATCATTTTCCCAGTAAGGCATAGCTTTAGCATACGCATCCTTTACCGGGCTGTTTTGAATGCTTTTGTTGGAGATAAGCTCTTTTCCTGTAATGATCTTTTCCCCGATCTCGAAACCGCTGTACATAACAGGAGTAGGCCAGTGCATGAATACTTTTTCGGATGCAACGGAGTCAATAAAAACGTTGTATTCCCGTCCTGCAGGAAATTTTCCTGCCATAGAAACCAGTTGCTTCACTTTCTTTGTCACCAGTTCCCTGCCGCTGAGTTTGGAATAGGCGTCGGGTTTTGAATCCAGCAGTTTTGCCAGGTTGGTAAGAAAGCCAACCGTAACGATGGTAACACTTTTGTTGGGTTGCGCAGCCAATATCTTTCGATACAGCGTCACCGCATCGGGAACTTCATCGGTAGATCGGATGGTATGGGGATATTTGCTTACCAGCAGTTCCGGCCATTTTTGCGGTGCTCCATGATCCGGCGCCTCGGCAGCTTTGGGCGCGCCTATGGGCAAATCAGGGCGACCAAAGTAGATGTTCAGGATATTAATAGTGGAAACTACTAATTTGTTTTTATTACTGGCAATAATAGTCAGCGGCTTTGCTTCTCCTTTATCAGCCAAGGCATGTAATACCGCTACGGCGCCCACATCGTCATAATCCGGCCCAATATCAGTATCGAGGATAATGGCGACTGGTTTTTTAGGTTTGGATTGAGCTTTTACAGGAGTGCTAAAGAAACTGAAACTTAAAAATATTGCTAAGAGCAGAAAACGTTTTTGCATAATTATGGTATTTAAAATATCCTAAGGTGCCAATTACCTTTTCATCCTTTTTTGGTATCTTAAGTAATAAATAGTTGACCTGAAAATGATTCATTTAAAAGCGTAATGATTTCAGGTTCCTGCTTTAATAATGAGTCCAAGTCCAATAATAAACAAAACGAACATGGCAGTGATCATTTTTTTTACGGGATTTGTGCTACCTCTAAATTCCTTCCAGATAAATACACCCCATAAGGCAGCTACCAATGTAGCACCCTGCCCCAGTCCATAAGAAATAGCAGGACCGGCTTTACCGGAGGCGATCAGGTTGAAGAGATTCCCTAATCCCCATATAGAACCACCAAGGAGGCCCACAAAATGTACAGCGCTGCCTTTAAAATAGTCGGCGTAACTGATAGGGGTACCCTCAAAAGGTTTTTTCATCAACAGCGTATTGAAAACAGCATTGCTTAACAGAATGCCGGTAGAAAAAACTACAAAGGCAGTATAGGGGGTCATTTTACCGGCAACAGGTGATATAAAGTTTTCCAGGTCCATACCCGAAGCCACAAAAGGATAAAAGGTAGACATGAGAATCCCTGCAATAACGGAAATAAGAATCCATTTGGCAGATCCTTTTTTACCTGATCCTCCTGAGTGTTTTCCATAAGCGAGAGCATTTACAATGATCGCCGCTGTTACGAGCAATACACCGGAGAATAGCAGCAGAGGATTCCCCTTGCTTAAAAGCAGGTAATTGATGATAACACCAATAATAAGAGCAAGTCCGATTCCAATAGGAAAAGCCACTGCCATGCCCGCGCCGGCTATAGCAGCGGTAAGCAAAATGTTGGCCAGGTTAAACACCACGCCACCTGTTAATGCATTCCGGATATTAACACTGTCTGCCTGACTGATATCGGCGAGGAAAGGTCTTCCTCCATCGCCATTGCTTCCCAGGGTAAATGCGGCAAGCAGGGAAAACAGAAAAATACCGATTACATAGTCCCAATAAAACAGTTCGAAGCGCCATTTCTTTTGCACCAGCTTTTGGGTGTTGGCCCATGAACCCCAGCACAGCATAGTGATGAAGCAAAACGCAATCGCTGAGGGATAACTTTCTATAATAAACATACGGCAGACCTTATGGTGAAATAATTTATTATGGATTTCTATTCGGAAATAGTTAAGGATTGGGCAATTAGCTCGTTGCGATAAGGGATCGAAGACTGCGCACCGAGACGGGTGACAGAAATAGCCGCAGCGTCACACGCAAAACGAACCGCGTCCTGTATGTTTTTCTCTTCAGAAAGCGCCACCGCCAAGGCGCCGTTAAACACATCACCTGCGGCAGTGGTATCCACTGGTTGCACCTTTCTGGCCTCCACTATGGAGCATCTGGTTCCTTCGCAGATTAAAGCGCCTTTTGCTCCAAGGGTTACAATCACGGTGTTTACTCCTTTTCCACAAATATGCATAGCCGCTTTTTTTGCCTCTTCTATATTACCAACGGGTAGGCCGGCTATCATAGCGGCTTCTGTTTCATTGGGTGTCAGAATATCAATATGTTTCAACAGGGTTTCTGACAGGGGAGCAGCAGGAGCGGGGTTAAGAATTGTTCTTACATTATTGTTAACCGTATAACCTGCCACATATTCCACTACAGCCATTGGTATCTCTAATTGAAGTAGTACAATACCGGCAGTAGCAATGGTAGGCAATGCGGTCTTGATATCGTCCACCCTAAGGTTTGCATTAGCGCCGGGAGCTACTACAATACTGTTCTCGCCTTTCTGATCTACAGTGATCAGCGCAACACCGCTCGGCAGTATGTCATCAGATACCAAAAAAGAAGTATCAATATTTTCTTCACTGAACAATTGCGAAAACTGCTTTCCGAAAACATCATTGCCTAATTTGGAGATGAAGATTACTTCCGCACCCAGCCGGGACGCAGCAACAGCCTGGTTGGCGCCCTTGCCACCAGGGTTCATAAAAAAAGAACTGGAAAGAACGGTTTCTCCTGGTAAGGGAATATGACCTGTTTGAACAACCATATCCATATTGGAACTGCCAATCACCATTATTTTTTTTGCATTCATGTCATAAACGGTTTACCGAAGACCTTGTTAATCATGGGTTCAAAGCTATCTTTTTTGTTTCCACAATATAAACCAACTTCCATTAATAAAAACAGATCGCTTTATACCATTGCAGGCTTTACGCTTTTCCTGTTAATTAAGGAAATAAATAAGCCTGCAGTAATAAACATGATCAGGCTGTACACTACTGCCGGTATAGCCATTGTGGCATTGCCCAACATGAGCGGACTGCTGGCAATGGCAATGGCAAGGGTGCCGTTTTGAATACTGGTTTCGATGCTGATGGTAATTTGCTGAGTAAAAGGCAGCTTGAAAAAACGGGGAATATAATAACCCAAAAGCATACCCGAAATATTAAGCAGTAGCGCTGCAGGCCCGGCTATGATCATAGATTGAACAATCGTTCCCCTTTCCTGATAAATTGCCGCAATGATAACCAATACCAAAAATACTGCAGACATAATCTTTACCGGCTTTTGGGCTTTTTGAGCAAACTTTTCCGCCCATGCTTTTACTAACATACCTATGGCAGCGGGAATAATGGTGATGGTTACGATTTTTAGAATGGAACTGAGCACATCAAGGTGAAATTCAGATGTAACCCCCATATAATGGAGGATGGCAATATTTACCATAACCGGAATAGTAAATATTTTTACAATGCTTGATATGGCTGTTAGAGAAATACAAAGTGCCGTATCCCCGTTGGCCAGGTGGGTGAGAAGATTTGAGGTAGGTCCTCCGGGACACATGGCTAAAATGATAAGCCCAATAGCCAGTTCAGGACTATTTTTCAACAGCAGGGCGGCAATGGCAAAGCCTAATACAGGGAGCAAAATCAATTGCGTAAAAGATCCAATAAAAATGGCTTTGGGATACAGAAAAATGCGTTTGAAATCTGCTAATTTTAAGGATAGTCCAAGTCCGAACATGATAATCGCCAGGGCAAGCGGAAGCAACGCCGTAGAAATGATTCCGGAATTCATGGTAGTCGGGTTAAAAGGTTAAAACTTTCTTTCCTGTCAAGATACACACTATTCCTAACAATAGCAGATTTACCCGTTTAAATTTTTAAAAAAAGAAAATTAACAGCGAAGTATACTAACCTTTGAACGCAACATCATGATAATGCCGAAAAAGAAAGGCTTTACAAGAATTCACAATTCAGGTAAATAACCTTTCTTCATGGGTTTGCAGTTAACTGCAAATTTGTGTTTTTTCTTTTCAGGCTTCCTCCTTAGTAAATTCCACTTCTGCTGATATCTTCACTTCGTCTCCAACCAAAACACCTCCGGTTTCCAGCGCAGTGTTCCAGTTTAAACCCCAGTCTTTTCTGTTGATTTTCCCGGTAATGGAGAATCCAGCCCTCATTTTTCCCCAGGGGTCGAGTTTTAAACCGCCAAATTCCACATCCAGGGTTATTTCTTTTTTAACCCCTTTTATTTCCAATGTCCCTTTTAAACTGTAGTTCTCGTCATCCAGTTTGGTAAAGGAAGTGCTGTTGAATTTAATTTCTTTGTGATTGTCAATATGAAAGAAATCTGCACTCTTTAAATGATTGTCCCGATCATTGGTATTGGTAAATACGGAGGACGGATCAATGACTACTTCAGCTACACCTTTGCTGAAATCGTCTCCCTCCGTCAATACTGTTGCATTAAACTTTCTGAATTCTCCTTTCACGTTAGTAATCATCATGTGCCTTACTTTAAAAAGAATTTCACTGTGCGCAGGATCTGATACCCATTTTGTTTCTTTTGTCATCTTCTTGTCGTTTTAAGTTTTTAACTTGATTATTGAGCGATAATGCAAAGATCGTACAGGCATTTCAGCTATACATTCACCTGTGTTGAAATAGAAACAGGTTAAAGAAAAGTTTAAACAAGTTCCTTATTTCCCGGGCTGATTGTATGCACTGCTTCAACGCATTATCTTATTTTAAAGTTGCAAAATTATAAATGTTTTTTCTTATCTTGACCTTGCTTTTTAATCCGATCTTCTGGAGCCTGCTTATTGAATTTAAAGATATACTTTAAATAGCAGCACATGATTGATAACATTGCCGACTTACCACTTGCCCTGCCGCTTGATACCGAACACACCGCTAACTGGCATTTGATTACCGGAAGATTTGCGGAAGCGAGACAGCGGTATAACCGCCTGCTCCTTTCTGCCCCGGCGAAAGACTATCTTCTGCAAGGCAGGGTACTGAAAAAAACAGATGATTCATACAACCAGCAATGGCGGTTTAAAGAGGCTGCAATGGCATATGAAATAGCGGAGGGAGCTTTGATGAAAGCGCCGGAATCGGAAGCAATGTGGAATGAATGGATCGAGTTGCAGATTGACTACTGCTATGTTTTGATGCACCTTCGTATGGTAGCATTGTATGAAGCAAAAAAAGAAAGACTGAAACCGGTCATTGAAGCGCATGGCAGCATCCTGCAAAAAGGCCGTTATGCCTATGCGATATTTACCGACCTGTTATGGAAGAACGGGTGGTACATGCTACCTGATGAAGCGGTGCTAGTTTGCGAAAGAATGATCAACCTGGCAGAGGCGGCAAACAACCTGCAGGTAAAATTATCTGCACAGAATATGTTGGGATTCACCTGTCTTTTCCTGGATGAAACTGCTAAAGCAATAAACCTTTCATTTGAGATTCTGAGCAATATACCTGAAGGCGAATATGGCGAAGAAGTGTTGCGGGCCTATTGCACGATATGCTTCTGTTACCGGAAAGAAAATGATCTTGAAAAAACCAGAAAATTGGTCCGTAAGGCATACGAGGTAGCGGATTTTAGTAAAAACCTGACATTTGGATATCTCATGGATGCTATCTCCAGCTGGATCCACCTGAAAGACGGGGGTTTGCAAAAAGCCGGTTATTTTGCAATGCGATCTTATAATGGGATGATCAAAAATCGGTATCCTTTTTTGGTATTTTCATTGATCCTACTCATTGCCATTCACACCAAACAAAACGATATCCATAAGGCCATACACTTTGCATTCAGGCTGCTGGCGCCCAATCAGCAAAGAGTAACAGATAAGGTCAACGAGCCATTAAAGTCAGCAATTAAGTGCTGGGGAAGCCATGATTTAAAAGGCACCGGGCAATTCCTGGAAGAAGCCATAAGGCAGGCAGATAAAAACGGATTTTTATAACAAGTGGCTATATGAACGAGTATAAAATTATAGTAATAGAACCCGATGACGATTTCAGGGAAATGCTGGAATTTATGTTGAATTATTCTTTTGAGTTTGAAGTGATAGGTCTTTTTAAAAATTGCAGTACAATAAATCCCAGCAGGTTATTAAATCCGGGTATAGTTCTGGCTGGTATTTCGGAAACCAGAGAACTTGCAAAGATAAAAAAGCTGTTTTTCGAAATCGCGGTGGTGGCTATTACACCAGACGAAACAGATAAAAATATTGTGCGATTATTGACTTCAGGGGCGGCTCACTATATTTTTAGAGGCAGCGAGCCGGCTGTTTATCTCTCTACATTAAAAGAAGTGGTAACAAATAACATTAAGATCCGCGGCTCTGTAATAAAAAAAGCACTTGACCCCATTAATGTTGCCGGAATAATGGGCAGCCAGGATGGTAATTTAACTTTCAGAGAAAAAGAGATTTTGCAGATGATGGCTCTGGGTAACACCTATAAAACAATAAGCGAGCAATTATTCATTAGCCTCGAGACCGTAAGAAGGCATTGTTATAATACTTATAAAAAGTTAGGGGTTAAAAATAAAACCGAAGCCATTAATAAAGTATTACGCTCCTGATGTGCCGGTTGCTGCTGCAGTTCAATTTTAATTCCGGGCAATGAAAATGACAATAGAAAAGATAGATAACCTGATAGCCGGGGGAAAGTTTGACGAGGCCAGGTCGTACATTAATGACATAATCTTCTCTACCGGGCCATCGCTGGTCATGCAAAGCATTTTATACGCCAGGGCCGGGAAGAGTTATATGGCCCAGTGGCGGTTTTACTATGCGGTGCCTTTGTTTGAAAAAGCTTTGCAATTACTGGATGCGGAGCTCAAGCGGGATGAGGGATGGCAATTCCATTACATTAATATTACCCTTGAGTATTGCTATGCGCTGCATACCACCCGGGCTTTCTCAACATTTGCAAAAATTGTTGAACAACTAAAAGGCTCCATTGAAAAACATGGCAATAACGATCAAAAAATACAATACCTGAAAATTGTGTATATGGACATGCTGGTGCGGTACCGGTGGTTCATGTTGCCGGATGAAGCCCTGATTGTTTGCCAGTCCATTACAGAACTGGCGAACATACAAAACAATATGGATTTGGAAATTGACGGGTTGAACAACCAGGGCTTTACATATATGCTGAACGGTCAGCCCCTACAGTGCAGGGCATACGCCATGCAGGCGCTCGACCGGCTACAGAACCATCATAAGGATGATGCAGAAATCATGGCTTATTCCTATATAACTAATTCGTACAGGATGGAACGAAATTATAAAGCTGCGGAACAATGGCATACCATATTAAATGTGCATGTGGAAGCCAACAAAAACGTTACCGGCAAAATGTTATCAGATTCAATATTGGCATGGATCTGTTATATGAAAAAGCATTTTGAGTCGGCAGAAAGATTAAGCCTGCAGGTGTTTGCCCAAATGACCCAAAACCGGTTCCCCTTCCTGCCGGTATGCTCTCCCCTGCTGATCGCGCTTTATCTCCGGAAAAACGACCTGTCTTCCTGTGCCCGGCATGCGTTTATTTTACTTCATCCCAATGTACAGGGTATTCCAGCTGAAATGGCAGAGCTGTTGAAAGCCGGGCTAAAGGAATACTGCATGGGTCAGGAAACCAGAGCCCGGCAACGTTTCACGGAGGCAGTAGCAATGGCAGACCGGATGGGGTATTTATAAAAAATGAGTTGCAGGTTTGGTACACGATTCAGGTGGCAAGGTAATTTCGGGTCTGTGGCTAATAGGCTAACTGTTAATCCGAAATGCTGCAATCAACTGCCAAATATAGATTAATGGAATTTTTAACCCGTACATTAGCTTTAAAGCACAAGGTACAAATTTGACAGCTCACTACCCGCATCTTACCCACAAAATACAACTAAAGTGTTATTCGCAGCCAGAAGCCAATTGTATAATTTTACCTTCTGCTTTTATTTCAACCAATGTATCTTTTGAACCTCCTGCCATTTTTCCTGCCCTCTATTTAATTAATTAAAGAACCTGCTAATATAGACCGGCCTAACCCGGATAACATATTATCCCAATGGCGAACAGTATTATAATATTATTCTCATCAACAGGGAATGCATGGCAAATGCTGGAAGATGAAAAATTAAAACCGTCCAACTAAAAATGCCGACTCCTGCTACATATTTCTTAATAATCTTCTGTTTTGGTGCTTTAACACTCGCAGCAATATATCATTCCATATTATATATCCATATAAGAGATATTACACATAGGTATTACTGCTTCTATTTATGGGCTGTAGCCTTATATATCTTTTACCGGTTTTACTTTTTAAATGGTATTGAACCATACATTTATTATTATTACCAATATTTAGGGATCAGGTTGGCCATTGATTCCAATTTAATGTGGGTAACTTTTATCTTCTATATATCATTTATCAGCAAAGCGTTCACTCATTTAGGTCATGTAAATGATAGAACAAGCCGGTTTTTTAGCGTAATCATTTACATGATTATAATAAATATAGTATGGGAAAACCTCGCTGCAAATATTCTATTGGGCAAGTGGAACCTTTTAATAGGTTATTTAATAAGAATATTTTTGAGCGCTTTTGCTATCTGGGTTATCATAGCTGCATTACAAAAACGGGGATTATTCTATTACTACCTTGCCGCTGGTAATATGGCAGTGATTTTTTTTAGTTTAGTATCAGTATATGTACAAATGGTAGCCGGTAAGATATTATTTCAGATCAATACCTGGGGATGGATGATGTTTGGCTATTTCATTGATGTGATATTCTTTTCTGCTGCCATCGGCTATCGTTTAAAAGAGGTATCAAACGAAAGAGTTGCAGCACTTAATAAGATAATTGATCAGCAGAACGAAATAAAAAAGCTGGAGATTGAAAAAATACAAACAGCATTTTCAACGCGTGAACTGGAGCGCAATAGAATTTCCACCGAACTGCATGATGATTTGGGTGGTGGGCTTTCAACTATACGCCTTATGACAGAGATGATAAAAAATCCAAGATTCAGGATGAATGGCAATTATCTTGAGAATATCTCCCAAAAAGTTAAAGAACTCATGCAAAACATGAATGAAATTGTATGGTCGTTAAATAACGATAACGATAGTTTTGCCGGCATGATAGTATATATACGTCAGTATGCCGCTTCTTTTCTTGAAGATGCAAATATTTACCTCAGTTCTCACCAACCTGCTGTTGTTCCCCTGTTAGACATTGACGGCCACGCCCGCAGACATATTTTCCTGGTAGTAAAAGAAGCCTTGCACAATATTGTAAAACATTCAGGAGCTCAGGAAGTTAAAATAACCATCTCAATTGACGATGATTTTATAATTTCCATTACTGACAATGGTAAAGGAATAGGTAGTTCCAGCAAAAATATTCCTGGTAATGGAATGCGAAATATGCAGCAAAGGATAGGTGTTTTAAAGGGCAGCTTTCAAATTTTACAGCAGAGAGGAACTACCATTATTTTTTCCATCCCCTGTTCTTCCCTCTGCAACAAAAGTGTTAGTTGAATGCTGCTATAGGAAGTATAATTTTGTATATTATGATCAGCATTGGTATTATTGAAGACCTTGATGATTACAGGAACCTCCTGAAATTGCTGCTTGAACATACTACAGACATGGAAGTAACATTTGCTGTGCGAAGCGCTGAAGAAGCCATGATTGTGCTTAAGAACACTCCTGTTACAGTTTGTATTATTGATATCAATCTTCCGGGGCAATCAGGTATAGACCTGGTAAAATGGATTACAGTCAATCATCCAGATGCACTTTGCCTGATGTGCACCGCCTACGATGCCGATGATAAGGTTTTTAAGTCGCTTGAAGCAGGGGCACATGGTTATATACTCAAATCAACTCCGCCTGCTAATATAGTAGAAGCCGTTAAAGATCTTTCCAACGGTGGAAGCCCGATGAGCAGTGAAGTGGCACGGAAGGTTGTAAACACGTTTTCAAAAAAACAAAATCCTGATATTGTAATTAGCGAAAGAGAAAAACAGGTTTTGGAACTTTTATCGCAGGGTTTGTTTTACAAAGAAATTTCCATTCAGCTTGCAATAAGCACTGAAACAGTAAAGCGGCATTGTTTCAACATTTACAGAAAGCTACATGTAAGCAACAGAACAGAAGCGATTAATAAGTTTAAAGGGCGCTGATAATTATTTCATTAAAAATCTTTCGTTAAACAAATACGCTACAACTATTGTGCTATTGCCCAACCATATTCAGGTTACTAATTTGCAACACAATTGAAAAAATTACATTATGAAAAAGACAAACAAACGGGTAGCATATTTAATAGCAGGGTTTATGGTTATTAATATTTTATTGTTTTCATCATGCAAAAAAGATGACGACAATAACCCAAACACAGAAGTATTAATTGAAGCCAATAACAACAAGGCATTAGGCAAATATTCCGGCATACTCATTGGGTCAATCGGAAATTATAGTATTGAGGTGAGAACTTCCGGTTCAAAAGCAATAGTTGTTTTTGATGGCACAAAGTACACGCTTGATGGACAGGGTATCATTGAAGAAGGCAAAGCAATAGCAAACTATATATTTCAAA
>CAZFGP010000034.1:0-1115 GCA_964518685.1 uncultured Terrimonas sp. | reverse complement strand
CAAAATAACCTGGTAAAAATTACCTTTAGTGTATCGGCAGACGGTAAAAACCCGAATGTAAAAATTGAAATTCCGGGACATAAAGTATATACAACGGTTAATAAAGAAACCACCATTTACAAAACAGAAAGTTTTACCGGAAAGATTAAAGACTCGGTTTATAACCGGGATTTTGATCCTGCGGCTTTAACCATCAGCAACAATGCAATAACCGGGTATGCAAAATTGGATACGCAATACATATTCATTAGTGGGCAACGGGTTGACACAACAACAAAATTAAACATCATCTTCTCCAATCAACCAGGCAAAACCTACAACGCAACGGTTAGCGGCGATAAGATTACTGGCGGCAGCCAGTATATATTTAACCTGTCGAAGGTTAAGTAACGGTAGCTCCACCGGCTTCCCAATACGTTTTTTCTACTGATAGGTGTTTTTTACCACCAGGCATTCAACAACGATTTAGTGTTTCGTCATTTCAATCAAACTAACCCAGCACTAAAAATAGATCGTTTGCTCCGTCATTGCTAATCGCGAAACAACAAATGTAGCCCGGCATCACCACCAATTTCCGTTTCATCTAACACTTTCGTGCTATTGCGCAAATAAAACAGCCGGATTAGTTTTACCCAGCTTTTAGTCCAGACTATCTATCTTTTGAACTTCCTGTTATTACTCCTGCCCACTACTTATTAAGCAATGGACCTGCTAATTGAAGCCGGCTATACCCGGATAACATACGATACCAAAGATGAATTCAGCATTACAATCTTATCCTCATCAATAGTAAATGCCCGGCAAATGCTTGAAAAAGAAAAAGCGATTTGCAGGGTAAAAAGCATTAGGCAATGCAAGATTACACTTGTTAACAAAGAAATAGAAAACAAAGACATACATATTTTTTTACTGCTATACTGGCGATGCCCGCACACAAAAAAAGAGATGTTGTGGATGCAATCGTTTGACAACAAACCATGCAGCTATTTAAACATATCACTAAAATTTGCAACATGAGGTACATTATTTTTACGATTTTATTGTTCGTGCAATTGGGTATTTATGCCCAATCTGCCGGCGATTACCAGAGCAAACAATCCGGTAACTGGGGTGAT